>JAHEMV010000014.1 GCA_024643455.1 Cytophagales bacterium | reverse complement strand
CTCCAAAAAAGTTAGAGGCAAAAAAGGTGGAAGAGCCTGAACCTGAAAAACCAATAATAAAAGAACCTGTCGTCGAAGAAAGTCCCAAACCGGTAATTTTGGTTTTGAAAGCGGTGGACAGCCAATCCAAAGAAACGCTTGATGTGGATTTCACCATAAGCAGTTCTGAAAACAGCAAACCAGTAGAAGTAAAACGAATAGGGAGTGGTTTATACCAGGCCCAATTCACAAATGAAGAGTCAGCTCAATATGCAATTGCTGCACAACGATCCGGATATATGTATAAGAATGTTGTCATGAGTATTCCGGGAATGACAACAAAAGAGAATAAGCTTGCCAAGCAGATCAGCCTGGATAAAATACAAGTTGGGTATAGCCAGGTTATTCGAAATATTTATTTCGATTTCGGTACAGCACGATTAAAATCTACTTCAAATCCTGAGCTTGATCAGTTGCTTAAAGTACTCGAAGAAAACCCGCGATACCTCATTGAGATTTCCGGTCATACCGACAATGTTGGTGGCAAAGATTTCAACTTATGGCTTTCTGAACGAAGAGCGCAGGCAGTTGTGGACTACCTGACCCGAAAAGGGCAAAGTGAAAATCGTTTTCTTGTAGAAGGTTATGGTGAGGAACGTCCCTTAGCTAGCAATGATGATGAGGAGATGGGCCGAGAACTCAATCGACGTGTAGAATTTAAGGTTTTACAGTTCAAACAATAACAATTTCCATTTACGTACAGTTCAAGGTATTTGCTATTATTTGCAAAGAGCTTATGTATATTTACCGCCTGATAGATAAGATGGATTTATTAGATCATAATTTATGGATAAGGAAGTAAAACCTTATAAAAAAGAAGAGTTGGGTAAGAAAGACCAGGTTGCACTAATGTTTAACAACATCAGTCCAAAATACGATTTGTTAAATCATTTATTGAGCCTGGGGATTGATATTCAGTGGAGGAAAAAGGCAATCAAACTTTTAAAATCGTCAAATCCTAAAACCATCCTTGATGTAGCAACTGGTACCGGAGATTTTGCAATACAATCGCTCACATTAAATCCAAGCAAGGTAACTGGTGTAGATATTTCTGATGGCATGTTGGATATCGGAAGGGCAAAGATCAGGAAAAAAAACCTCGAGCAAATTATCACACTTCAACATGGCGATTCGGAAAACCTTCAGTTTGATGATAATAATTTTGATGCTGTCATCGTTGCTTTTGGAGTACGCAATTTTGAACATTTGGAAAATGGATTAGCAAATATGCACAGGGTATTGAAAAAGGGCGGGAAAGTCATCATCCTGGAATTTTCTAAACCGACAATGTTTCCTTTCAAACAGCTGTATAATTTTTATTTTAAATCTATATTGCCTATTATCGGCAATGTGATTTCAAAGGATAATTCAGCGTATACCTATTTACCAGAATCAGTGCAGGCCTTTCCGGAAGGATCAAAATTCATGACTATTTTAAGTAAAACAGGATTTAACCAAACCGAATGTATTCCACTCACTTTTGGCATTTGCTCCATATATACTGGCATAAAATAGCAAGAATTATAATTCTGGCATTGTTTATTCCATTATCATCGATGGGACAGGAGGCATTTCAATTCAATCTCCCGTTTTCTGATGCCAAGTGGTTGCATTATGGATTTAGTATAGGGTTGCACACTTCCAGTTTTCAACTCAAGTATTCTGACACATTTGTCACACCTGAAATGGATAGTGTACATTCCATCATGCCAGCTCCGGCTTTTGGGTTTTCATTGGGATTCATCACCGACTTTAGGCTTGCCGATCAATTCAATATTCGCGTTTTACCCAAGGTCTCGTTTTATGAATTTCCTGTTGATTACAATTACACGGATGGTCGAATTGACAAACAACTCATAGAGGCGACGTATGTAGAAATACCCATTCTGATCAAATATAAATCGGAGCGCCACAAAAACTTCCGCGTTTATTTTGTTGGAGGAATTGCTCCCGGAATGGAAGTTTCAGGAAAAAAACGAAAAGAACAATCGGATAATCGCTTATTGACCCAGGATCTTAATCTTAATATCGAGATGGGAATGGGTATTGATATGTATTACCCTTTATTTAAATTCAGTCCTGAAATTCGATTTTCGAAAGGACTACCAAACCTTCTCAAAACAGACAAATATGGATATAGTGATGGAATAGAATCACTAAGAATGAATGTTGTCACCCTTTATTTACAATTTTCTGACTAATCAATCATGGGAAAAACAGTATTTATTACCGGCGCCACCTCCGGAATAGGCAAAGCCTCAGCTAAATTATTCGCAAAAAATGGATTCAACCTGGTGATTTGCGGAAGGAGAGAAGGTCGATTAAAACAGCTTAAAGAAAAAATCAATACAGGATCAAATGTTGAATACCTGGTTTTTGATGTTCGTGATAAAGAAGAAGTATTTGCTAAAATTAATTCTCTACCTGAGGCATTCAAACAAATTGATATTTTAATCAATAATGCAGGTAATGCTCATGGGTTGGACACGATTGATGAAGGAAGTCTGGAAGATTGGGACGCGATGATCGACATCAATGTGAAAGGATTGCTTTATGTATCCAGGGCGATTATTCCTGGGATGACCAATCGAAAGAGTGGACATATCATCAATATTGGTTCCGTTGCTGGAAAGGAAGTTTATCCCAAAGGTAATGTCTATTGTGCATCCAAATTTGCTGTAGATGCAATTTCAGAAGGTATGAGAATTGATCTTAATGTTCATGGAATTAAGGTTTCTGAGATCAACCCGGGAGCTGTAAATACTGAATTTTCTAATGTCCGGTTCAAAGGAGATCAAGATAAGGCAGATAAGGTGTATCAGGGATTCAAACCTTTGGTAGCTGACGATATTGCTGAAATCATTTATTTTATTGCTTCCAGGCCTGCTCACGTGAATATCGCCGAAGCGCTAGTGTTGCCAACTGCCCAGGCTTCCGCTACAATCCTAAATCGGACTGTCAATTAGATAAAACTGGAAAGTAGTTCTGGATAAATATCATGCCCACCATGGTATTCGACAAGTTCGTATTTAAAACCAATTTTTGAATAATGGGCTTTCACCTTTTGAAGTTGGTCTTCATCTATGTATTTGTCCTGATCGCCAAGAATTACTATGTTTTTCCCATGAGAAAATGATTTTTCGATATGTTTTCCATCAATTTCATTGGCAAGACTAGTTCCCCATAATATCAGCTTTTCATACTTGATATTTGCATGGCTTATCCATCTGCTGGCGGTATGACCTCCTTGAGAAAATCCAAATATATTGAGTTTGATGGGATGAGAAAATTGTTTTACTTCCATATCCATCAACCTATTGAGATACGAAATATAATTTTCAATATCCAATTCACGGTCATGGGCTGTCATCCAATTGGCACCAATTTTTTTATCAACTCCCTTAAGATAAAATTTGGATAGTCCCTGAGGGAAAAGCAAACATGTATCTTCATTGATCAAAGGAGAAAATGATTCGGCAAATTCATCGGCTAGCTGTCCATATCCATGGAAAATAATCCATATTCTTTTTGTATGGGAGTTTATGGATCCAATTTTATAGTAAGGTGCATTAAAGTGTATGTGGAGGTTCTTTTTTTCCATAAAAAAAGCAGGGATCACCTGCTTTTAAACATTACAAATTTTTCTTTTAGCGTTTAAATCCCAGTACACTTCCTCCGCAATGGTTTTGCGATTCCTGAAATGTAAAGGTGATATAGTATATTCCTGTCGCATTGCATGGATATACCAAGCCGGGATAAAATTTACCCTTGTTAAAATTGGTCGAAACCATTTGTCGTTTTGAATCATACATTGTTACGATGATTCCATCTGTATCCACACCAGAGCTGCAAATATTTAGAAAATACTGAGTATCCTTACTGAATACATACGAATATTCTACTTTTGCTTTTGCCCCTCCCTGACCGTCAACTTTAAACGTTTTTAGAAACGTAAACCCATCTTGAAGCGACGAAATGCATGCATTTGCCTGAGCATCAGCATTGCATTGAGCATTAGTTATGCTCGCAGAGAATACGTATGCAATTATTGATATTCCTAGGATTTTGATTACCTGTCTCATACAAAAAATATATTTTTAGCTAATTATCTTTTCTCTTATTTTTATAACTTCCTGCCGTATTACATCCACATTTTCCTGAGTAATATTTATGGATGTCGTACTATTGCTTTTTGATACCAGCATTCCATTTACCTCCTCATAAGTTGGTTCTGCATACGTATAAATGATCTCTATCTGGGAGAACGCTTTTTCAAGTTCTAATATGTCCTTATGCAGATCAGCGATAGATGGATCTTTGGTATAAAACTCGAGCATTAGTTTTATGTTATCGAGGATTATTTTTTGCTCACCAATTTTTTCGATCAATTTTTCATTTCCAGGATTTTTTGCGGCTACCTGGCAGGTTACATGAAGGGCCTCTAGCCATCCGCCTGTAAGTATCAATACACTGAGGTTTGACCGCTTGTTTTCCTGTAAATAGCTATTTATACTATTGAAGTTTTGGGTAGTAATAAGTAACAAAGAATCCAGGTTTTTGCTATTGGTAGCCAATCTGGCTATTGTACTAAAATCAAAAAATTGACCGATGCTTAAATCATTAGCTAAACTTTTAATAGAATTGAGGTAAAGAATGGCGTCCTGATTTTCTTCATAAATATTAGCATAGCCAAGGTCAGTACCGTAAATACCAAGGTTCAGCGCTTTATTAAAATTGCTGTTGTAATTGGTAAAACTGTTTGGCGAATTTAAAATATTAAAATCGTATTGCGTACCAGCATCTTTAAGCAAATAGGATATTTCCAAAGGCGAAGGCACTTGTTGGATAATATCCGCAATAACGTCATCGGAAATCATCGGCGCATCCAACGTAAGATTGTCTAAGCTGTCCAGAAATGCCTGTTCATCAGATTTCTTACCTGGTCCACAAGCAAATACGATTAGAAGTAAAAGTAAAGCACTAATTTTTCTCATGATATCGATTTTAATCAACACAAAAATATAAATATCAAAAGTATAATAAAACTGAAAATCAAGCAATTATGCAATGTTTATTACACCTATTATTTAATTGGATTCCTTATTCTTAAATTTTTTACCGAGTTCTTCAAAAGAAGCGATCCCTTTCTTCAATAGCTCAAAATACAATGTTATGTATAAAATTATGGTCATAAACCATATTACAGACAGGTTAAACCAATACGTATCGAAATAAATACCGAAAAGATATTTTTGCGGAGCAAAAAAATGAGTTCGATAATCGAGTAAGTTTTTTGGATTTTTTGGCTCATTAAAAACCGGATCGACAATTTGAAGCAATTTTCCATTGAACTCTATCACCCGTTCCTTCACATTCAAATTTCTTACCAGGTCTGCAAGACTCTCGTTGTAGTGATTATCTTTCATGGCACTCAAATCATATTTAAATGTATTTTCAAATCCATAAATGAGTTTTTCCTTCTTCTGAACGGCGAGATTATATTCATTGAGGTATTTTGTAAATAAACCATCAAGATACTTAAGTATTTCCGCTCCTATCTGAGGATTAAATGTATTCAAGTCTAAAGCTTTATTCAGATCAATATCCATGACAACATTTGTATCTGCGTCTTCAATCAGTTCCAATTTTACAACCTCCAGATAGCGGCTAATCTTTTTTAACTGCTCTTCATCCTGAGTTCCAATATTGTCAATGGCATAATTGACCCTGCTTTTCAATTCTTTAACCCAATAAGATGATTTAAAATCCGATTGCAATTCATCTTTTTCAAATGTATAGAATTTAGATTCGTATTCATTTTTCATAAACTGTCTAACCGCAACACCTTCATATCCCCATCGTGAAGCCATTAAATCAGCAACTATTGGCACTTTTCCTTTGGTACTTACGATCTCATTTAATTTATCGAAACTAAAGAGTAAACCACTTAAAACCATTTGTGGAATTATCAGCAGTGGAATAAGAATGTATACAGTGACAGCTGAATTGAAAGCAGAAGAAATATTGAGACCAATTACATTAGCTGTGCATGAAATGGAAAATAACACCAACCAATACGTCAATGTCATGCCGTGGATTTCAAGGATTAGATTACCGACTACCGTAAAGATGATTGTCTGAATGGCAGAAAGGATAAAGAGAATAAATATCTTGGAAAGCAGATAGCTATTCCAACTGAGGTTCAGGAATGATTCACGTTTAAGAATTTTCCTGTCCTTTATTATTTCTTCAGCACTTACGGTCAGTCCCATGAATAAGGCAACGATTATTGCCATCATGATATATACCGGTATGTTTTCGTTGAACCTGAAAATATATTCCTGTCCTTCAGGGCCACTTTTGTAACGAATAAGGAAAGCCAAAATAAAGGCCAGCAAAGGAGCTTCAAGCAAATTAATAAACATGTACTGCTTATTACTCAACTTGGAGAGTAAATCTCTTGTAGCAAAAATACTGAGCTGTTTGATTTTTGAAGGAATTTTTAAAGATCTAGGCGGTAACTCCTTGATTTCTTTGACCGATTCCTGCTTAAAATTGTCATCATAAAGTGATTTCCACTGAACGGGATTTACTTTTCGTTTCTTGGTAAATTCGCCATATTCATCAACAACCTTTGCCTCGATGATGTTGAATATTTGTTCCGGATTCACATTGCCGCAAGTTTGGCATTGACCTTTATCTGCTCCGATCTGGTTACTTGCCGATTTGAAATAGGTTACAGCTTCTACGGGAGGACCATAATATACTGGATATCCACCGACATCCATAATCATCATTTTGTCAAACATCTTATAGATGTCTGATGATGGTTGATGGATCACCACGAAAATTAGTTTTCCTTTTAAAGTTAGTTCTTTAAGTAGGTCAATGACATTTTCAGAGTCTCGTGATGAAAGCCCGGAAGTAGGTTCATCTACAAACATTACTGCTGGCTCACGAATTAGCTCCAAAGCAATATTCAATCGCTTTCTTTGGCCGCCGCTAATGGTTTTATCCAATACACTACCAACTCTAAGATCTTTTCTTTGATCCAGTCCAAGGTTAGTAAGGGTGGCCATTACCCGATTGGCTAACTCCTCTTCGCCTAAGTCAGCGAAGCAAAGTTTTGCATTGTAATATAGATTTTGATATACGGTTAGTTCCTCGATAAGCAAGTCATCCTGAGAGATGTAGCCTATAACTCCTTTAGTTTTTTCGTTATCATTTGAAAATAACTCAACACCATTGATTTTCAGACTGCCTGAAGTTGGTTTATCGATACCTGCAAGCACATTCAGCAGGGTCGTTTTTCCAGCCCCACTTGCACCCATGATGCCGATTAATTTTCCCGGACCTTCAGAAATATTAATATCGCGAAGTCCTATAGCTCCATTAGGGAATTTTTTTTGTAGATCTTTCGCAATAAATGAAAGTTTTACGGTTTCAAAATCAGATAGAAAGTGTCGAATCAGGTCGCTGTAATACAACGCATCACCACTTGGTGTTTTGATGGTACTGCCATGAGAAAACTGATAGGTTAGCTCTGGTTTAATGATAAAACCGTTTAACAGGATTTCTTCATGCCCGAGGTAGCGGACAAAATACATGTCTACGCTTTTTACTCTTAAAAAAATTAATTCTCCAGAGATATTAGCATCGATTTCATGAGATTTTACTACTTTATTTTCTGTTTTTCTCCTTGCATAGAGAAGGTCTTCCTTATCGAGAACTTCTTCTGTTGAATGCAAAATGAAAACCTCGACCAGCTTGGATTCTTCAGTGGTAATATTAAATACCTCGGAAACGGTATTTATTATCTCCATACGTTGCGATGAAAAATTGCGATCTGAACTAACGAGTTCGAGCAATTTGATCAATACAACAATTTTTTGTTTTTGTGTAAGTGTTTTATTGATCTTGCGACAAATCGCAAGTGTTTTTACGGAATCCTTTACTGAGGTTAGTTTTTTCTGTTCTGTTACAGCAACCTCTTTTCCATATCCTACAAACTCATCGTAAAGCGCCAGATATTCTTTAATGGAGTCCTGATCAAGGTCTTCTTTGAAGATGCTTATAACAAAATCTCGCTCCGTTTCCGTAACACCACCATCCTGTTTTGTAATGATTGCAAAAAGCTGAGTTAAAGCTTTTAGAATTTCCTCACTCATTTTTTAATCTTCAGATTCCCTAAACTAGTATCATTCCTTTTGCCTTTATTACAGGCAAGAGTATAGAAAAAATTGGTTATTCAATTTGTTGTTGCTTTATTAGTTGTGCAACTAGTAGGGTTTTAATTCAAATTCCACATCTACCAGTTCTGAGAATTCTTCTCCAGCTTCTTCCATATCTTCATCTTCTTCGTAGAAATACCAGTGCACTTTAGCGTTTTTGATATCTTCTAAGGCCGTCAATACATCAAGTATAAGCTTTGAAGAAGCGGTATTGAAGTATTCGAGTTTAAAATCAAAAATGGTTTCGGGAAGTGAATCTTTAGCATACTCTTCCAACCAATCTAATACGGGTTGATAAAATTCTGCAGAATCTTCAGGCAATGACCTTCCTGAAATCTCAAAAATTTTGTTGGTTTTATCCAAAATTATTTTTGGGGTATCTTCTGTTCCTTCTAAATTAATTATTTCCATTTTAATAAATCTTTTCTGTTTAATACTTAGTTATCCTCTGGGTACAGTCGTTTTTAATGAGAAAAATGAGTGATCACCTTGCAGTGGTTCGAACCCATATTCCAGTTTCTGTCCTGACTTTCTTGCCATATCTACAAACCCAAGCCCTGCTCCACCTTTGTTAGTCAATCCGGTGCCACTTTTTATAATATCTTTATAAAGTGATTTCAAGCCTTCTTTATCAAGACTGTTAATCATATCCAATTTCGACCTTAAGTCTTCGACCATATCATTGCGGATTGGATTTCCAGAAGTAATGATATATGAATCCTTATGTTTTCCTATCATAAAAATTGCGGTGTTGATATTTATTTCACTTGAAATATATTCATCACCATGTTTTACAATATTTTGGAGACACTCCACCATTACGTTAAACACTTTCCTTTTTATCCCAGATTCTTCACCTATCGAATCCATATTCCTTTCGGCCATTGCCAAAACAGACTTTGTGATTTCCTGGGTAAATTCACCTTCGTAAACCAGAATAATGTTGTTTTTAAGCATCATTTGATGCATGTCATAAATATATTTCATCGTACTTTTTAATTATTTTTATACCTGATTTCGATATGATATATTATGTTAATAAAATATTAATTACTACAAAACTAATCAATTATCCACTATTATCTTTATTAAAAACGGACCCCAATCAGTAACACATCATCTGTTTGTTTCTGATTTCCTTTCCAATCAGTCCAATCCTGATCGATCTTCTTATAGATCTCTGTCATGGAACTTTTATGGTTTTCTACGATCGTATCCCGCAACCTTTTTGGACCATATTTTCTATTATCCGGACCTCCAAATTGGTCAGGGAATCCATCAGAACAGAAGAATATCGAATCGCCTTTTTTAACTTCAATTGTTGTGCTGGTAAATTTGGTTTGATTTTTATAAATACCGCCACCGATAGGAAATTTATTTCCCTTGATTTCTTCCAGTTCCATCCCATTCATAAAATAAAGCGGGCGATGTGCTCCTGCATAGGAAACCAGACTTTTATTCAGGTCTATTTTGCAAAGCGCTATATCCATGCCGTCTTTGGTTTTTGAATCATCTGAATCCTGTCGCAAAGTTTTTGTAACACTTTTGTCGAGGTGATCCAATATTTCACCAGGGTCACTAATTTTTCTTCCTTTTACAATATCATTAAGTAAGAAATAGCCAATCAAAGAGATCAATGCACCGGGAACACCGTGACCGGTACAATCAACCGCAGCGAAATATATGATATCACCTACATTGATAAACCATGGAAAATCACCACTTACCACATCTCTTGCTTTATAGAGTATAAAGGAATCTGGAAGGATTTGCCTGATAACGGAATTATTTGGCAAAATAGCTCCTTGAATTCGCTTAGCATAGTTTATACTTTCTGTGATCTTTCTGTTTTTGGACTGAATTTCAAGTTCAATTTGCTTCCTCTCGGTAATGTCATGTGAAACGACCAGTACGGATTCTAAAATATTTTCCTCATCAAATTCAGGGATGGCATTTACCTGCATGACTCGATCTCCAAAAATTGAAGGAAAATCCATCTCTTTGGCCACCTTTTCATTCTCAGCCTCCACTTGCCTCAGAATTTCAATCCATTCCTTTTTGATAGCGTCTTCTACTTCTACCTCATTTATATTCTTATTAAGAATATCACTTGGTTTGTGTCCAGTATAGTTTTCAATCATCGGGTTGATATAGAACACTTCACCTTCCTGGGTAAATCGTGTGATAAGGTCTGGCGAATTTTCTGACAAGGCCTGCATCTTGGATTTCATACGCTCCTCCCGTTCAGCTCTACGACGTTCCGTAATATCTCTACTATTTAAAATGATACCCTGTATTGCAGGATCGGAAAGCAGGTTGGTGGCAGTAGCTTCAAGCCAAATTGCATCACCATCCTTTTTAATGTATTCATATTGAATAGTGACAGATTCAAATGGATTATCTATTACTTGTTTGAACATTTGTTCAAAATTAGCGATGCCATCCGAGTTAATATGGATCTTATCATTAATGCCAATCAGGTCATTTTGAGCATAGCCAAGTATACGCTCTACTGATGGGCTAATGTATCGTATTGTACCTTCTTTCTCGTAAATGGAAATAACCTCCGACGCATTTTCCAGCAACAACTGCATCCTGTTTTGGGTGCGGTTAACTTCCTCAATTTGATCTTCAAGCCGCTGGTTTGTTCGTTTTAATTCTTCCTGGGTTGCAGCCATTTCCTCAGCATTTTGCCTAAGTACTTCCTGCTGCTCCTGAAGTTCATTACTCATTTTCTGAGACTCTTCAAGTAGATTTCTAGTGCGTTCGTTAACCTTTATATTGAAGATGGTCCTTGCGAGAATTAAACTAATTTCCTGAACGAATTTGATCTGACTTTCAGTGAATCTATGGAATCCGGCAAATTCCACAACCCCAAATACCTTTTCTTCTGTGATCAATGGAGTGATCAAAATACCAGTTGGTCTTTGTTCGCCCAGTAAACCTGAGGTAATCGTTACGTAATCGTTTGGAATTTCTGTTCTTAAAATATAGTCTTTTTCAACAGCAGCCTGTCCCACCAACCCTTCAGCAAATTTGAAATTTGCCTGCATGTATTTTTTCTTATGATAGGCATAAGCAGATTTCATTTCAATAAACTTGTCTGAGGCATCATCGTCGTTTACAACATAGAAAGCACCCTGAATGGCATCAATCTTTTCGGTAATATATGCGATAACGGCATCACCCAATTCATCAATTGTATCATGGGATCTAAGGATTTCACTGATCTCCGCGACACCAGTCACAATCCAGTTTCGCTCGGTATCCCGTTGTTCTGTTTCCACCAGGTTATTGCGCATTTCGATCAACGCATTACCCAGGATGTCTCCTTTGCTTGATGGTTTAAAATCAGCTTTCAGATCCCCTTTTCCAATTTTTTCTGCAAAGGTTGCTGTTCTTTTAAGTGCCTGAACCAGATCATCAGTGGTATCAGCCATTTGACCAATTTCATCATCGTATTTCTTTTCTACTTTATCGGGGAGAACTCCCTGCGAAACTGAGGCTAAGGAATCTTTTAGTGAAAGTAGCGGGCTTATAAAATATTGCGCAAAAAGCAGCGAAATCATAATGGAAAAGACCAAGATTAATCCACCCCAAAGCATAAATTTCTTTACCACGATAAATGCCTGATCGTTTATTTCTTTTTGATCTACCTTAACTTCTAATCCCCATTTCAATGAAGAAATAAAACTCCAAACAGAGAGCGTTTCTATATTTCGGTAATCAACAGAATACCCAATTCCTTCATTACCGGCTACTGCCTGTTGTATGGCAATGCCTTCTTTACTTCCTATAGTTATAGCCCTGTTTAGCCCAGCGTTTTCATCGAATTTGACAGGATTTAGAAACAGTGCTATGTTGTCACGTTGTTGGGCTATGATAATTTCTACGGTCTCACCCAATCCCATATCCTGCGCTAAATCTTCATAAATGGAATTGATATTTAATATAATGAAGCACAATGCATTACTAACATTCACATTGCCAATTGAGGAGCCAACAGCAATCAGATAATTATCTCCAGATTTGAACACATTACTAAAGACAATGCTATCTTTTGCCCCGGTGATAAAAAAATCATCTGTAGCATTTATCTCTTGTTTAATTGTGTTCCCATCACTAGGATCGGTATTGATGATTATGTTCCCGGTCTTATTTGTTATAATAATCTTTTCAGCGCCAATCGATTTCTTTATGGTTTTTAAGGTATTTTCTACATCTGTCAAGTCAACCAATTCTATGGTAAGATTGCTTTCTTCAGTAACTGAATCCTCGCCAATCATGGAATTATCTCCATTTTGCTCATTGATTGACTGAAAAACCTCCATACTGGATATTAGGTCTATATCAGCCTGAGCGCCATTGATGAACGACTGAATTTTACCTTTTTTTACATCGGCAAGTGCACTGAGATTTTGAAGGTATTTCTCCTTCAGCATATTTTTTCTGATTGAATAGGATATATATCCTGATGTGCAAATCGTAACAACAACAAGTAAAAGTATCAGGGTTGTTAGTTTACCTCTTATGTTAATACTCTTGAACATCTAATTTCTTCTTCTTTATTTACAAATCACTTACTTTTTTCTTCTTTGGGAGAATTCGCTTTTTTATTAGAAAGCGTCTCTTTGGCTAACTTCGGATTTTCTATTTCCAATGTTAGTGCCTCAATTATCAGGTTTTCGTTTTCAGCAGTTATTTCATTGAATGAAGCAATTTCTACTACTAACGCGATTTCATCATTTTCTTTGACGGGTAAAATAGCCAAATGATTTGGTGATGAAGCCCCCAGGCCTGAAATGATAGTGATATATCCTTTTGGAATATCCTTAATATTAATTTTCTTACCTTCTTTTGCCACTTGACCTGCAAGGCCTTCACCGAGCTCATATCTTACTAATTTACTTTCCGGGAGATTGTAGGCAAAAGTTGTAAAGAGTTCGATGAATTGTTTATTTTTTTCTTTTTTAACAGTATATATTATTCCCTGGCTGGCTTCCAGCTTCATGCATAGATTAGAGAGCACTTTTTCGTATCTCAATTTTTTGTCTGCAATACTGGTTGCGTTTGCCCATATACTTTTCACCTGTAGTGCCAAATCAGCCTTCCTGTTTTTCTCTTCTTTAAGTTCTTCATCCTGTTTGTGTGTTTCCGATTTTTCAACATAGATGATTTTCTCAGCAGTTTTAGTATAGTTTAGCAGGTAAAGGGCAAGAATGATTGCAGTCAAACCCAAAGCCAGGGTCAATCCCAAAATAAAATTTGTTTGATTTAACACTGGAGCCAACTTCATAATCACTGAAAGGTCAATTTTACCAGAAATCTTTTCCAACTCTGTTGGCAAATTGTAGAGATTATATGCCGAAAACAGTATCCCCAGCAAAAAGAAAATGGTAATAATTACATTTAACTTGTTATAAAATGATTTCATAAATTATTTGTACAGTTTATGAATTTCAGATAAAAACTGAATGATATTTTCTATTCCCAATGTATAGTCTATTTGTGTAATATCCAACGCAGCAACAGGCATTGTATCAATCATGCATTCTGCAGGATCCTGTACGATGGTTAATCCGCCGTTATCTTTTATTTTTTTCATACCCAAAGCTCCATCCTTATTGGCACCAGAAAGCAATATGCCAATAAGTTTATTTTTATAAGTAAAAGCTGCCGTTTCTAGCGTTATGTCAATTGAAGGCCTGGAATTATTTACCATATCTTCCGTAGACAAGCTAAAATAATGGCCCAGTTCTACAGAAAGATGATAATTTGCCGGTGCCAAATATACTTTACCTCTTTTTATTGATTCTTTGTCAAACGGTTCAATTACTTCCTTTATACTTTTTATTGCCAGCGCTTCGATAAAGCCATTGCGTACATGTTTTAATCTATGCAGGCACATGATAATCGGCAGAGGAAAATCTTCTGGTACCTGGGCAAGGATTCTAGTGATGCCCTGGAAACTACCAGCTGAACCTCCTATTACGATAGCTTTGAAAGTATTATTTAAATCCGGGAATTTCATGCTTTTCAATCAGCTATCAGTGCCTATTCTTTTATTTTTTTATAGATTTTTTCTTCATTGTTCACCACAATAAATTTGTTGGCTATTTCGCACCATATTAGTGACTCCTTCGATCCAATGGCTAAGTACCCATACTTAAATATACTTTCATGCAGTTTTTTCAATACATCATTTTGTAAGTTTTGGTTGAAATAAATCATCACGTTCCTGCACAAGACGATGTCAAATTTGTTGAATACAATTCCTTTCACCAGGTCATGTCTTCTATAGGATACATCTTTTACAAGTGACTTATCCATGTACGCGAGTCCATTTTTGACCTCGAAATACTTATTTAGTTCATTCTCTCCCCTAAATCTTACATAGTTCTTTTCATTTAGTTCCATGTTCTTAACAGTATAAACACCCGACCTGGCTCGTTCCAGAATCTGGTCATCTATATCTGTGGCGATAATTTTAGAGTCTTCCAAAATGCCCATTTCCTTTAGCAATATGGCCATCGAATACACTTCCTCACCGGAAGAGCATCCGGCATGCCAGATACTGACCTTTTTATGATTGAGCAAAATATTTGGAATGATCTTATCACGAATAATCCTCCAAAAGGAAGGATCACGAAACATTTCGGTAACGTTTACTGTGATTTCAGAGATGAACTCTTCGAAAAAGGCCGGGTCGTCACTAATCTTTTTAGCAAGCGCATCTACGCTGTTAAACTTGTAGAGCTCTAAAATTCTTAATATCCTCCTTTTGAAAGAAGAAATAGCATAATTCGTGAAATCATAACCGTATTTGGTTTTGATAATCTCAGTAATTTTCCTTAAATCTACAATATGTATCTCCTGCATGGTTATACTTTTTGTCCCAAGCGTATATTGTTTGTTAAATAATATTTAATGTAAAATCAAGCGTGCTGGTTAAAAGTCAGGTCTTAAAAACATATGGTTATGCCTTATGTCCTGCAAATCTTATCTTTTTATTACAAAAAAATGTCCTAATACAGGAATAAAACTATTTGACGAAATATAATATAATTTTTTAAACTTTTTATTCCACATTCTAATTCCTTTAGCAAATCTGAAAGCGGTTGTTAAGTAAATTATTTCTTTGAATAATGCTATTTTCGGCGGTGTAACTTTTACTTTAATCGTGTACAATTATATATCACATATACAGGTAATAATCTTTGAGTAACGAAATAAAATCGGTTGTATACGCACCGGTTTCATTTTTGATGATTAATTTTTGCTTCGCCACTTTTGTTGATTTCCTTGACAGGATTGTAACAATAGCTTTTGGATTCTTCTCACGGGTATCATATATCGCGAGCTGTTGGTTTGGGAACAGTCCTTTATCAATGGCCAGGTGATAAAGAAGGTCAGTTTCAGTAGGAGGTAAAAGGATGGATATTTTTCCAGAGTCACTATGCAAATATTCGATGACTTTTAAAAGTTCCAAAATTGTCAACCCCGTTTCATGTCGCGCTCGATTAATTTTATCATTTGAAGATTTCAATTGGTTTTGATAAAAAGGAGGGTTTGAAATGATGAAATCATATTTTTGTTTGCAGGTATTAGCAAAAAGTAGGATATCTTGATGAAAACATTGAATTCTGTTGCCTAATGGATTTTGGGAAGTATTTTCTTTCAATTGTAGAAATGCATCATGCTCAATTTCAACAGCATCAATAGGACAATTGTACTTTTGTGCTGCCATCAGGGATAATATTCCGGTGCCTGCTCCAATATCCAGAATATTTTTTGGTGAATAATCCGGCAACCATGCTCCCTGAATACAGGCTACGGTGGTCACCTTCATGGCACATTTATCCTGGTGAATCGTGAACTTTTTAAATTTAAAATAACTATTTGCCAATTGTGGGGGTTTGATTATTGTTCTTCAAATCCATGGTCGATTTGCATATTTGGCGCCTCGGAACTTAAAACTGCCAATTGATCACACCGTTCGTTTTCCACATTTCCGGCATGGCCTTTCACCCATTTAAATTTAACATTCTGACGCTTATATGCTGGAATAAATCTTTTCCACAAATCGGGATTTTTTTTGTCTTTAAAGTCTTTTTTTACCCAGCCCCACAGCCAGCCTTTTTCTACAGCATCCACCACATATTTAGAATCTGAGTATATGGTCACAGCTAATCCGTCTCTGGTCAGGGCTTCAAGTCCTTTTATCACGGCAAGCAGTTCCATCCGATTATTTGTAGTCTTTCGAAATCCTTCAGCCAATTCTTTTCTAAAGGTTCCGTATTTTAGCACAACACCATACCCACCGGGGCCTGGATTTCCTTTGGAAGCACCGTCGGTGTACATTATTACCATATCAGGAAAGTAAGTTGTCTTTTAATAATTTAATGGCCAGGGATAAAAGAATAATGCCAAACACTTTTCTTATAATATTGAAACCACTTTGTCCTAGTTTTTTCTCTAACCAGACGCAGGATTTAAGCACAATAAAAACGAACACCAGATTTACAATAATACCAACTAGAATATTGGTTTGTCCATAAGCTGCTTTAAGTGAAAGTATGGTCGTAAGCGAACCTGCTCCTGCAATGAGTGGAAATGCCAAAGGTACAATTGATGCAGAGCCAGAAAGTTCAGGGTCTTGTTTGAAAAAGGAGCGGTCCAAAATCATTTCCATGCCAATGATCAGGATGATTATTGCCCCTGCAATAGCAAACGACTCTACGTCTATACCAAATAGTTTAAGGATGGCTTCACCGATAAATAGAAATGCAATCATGATGATACCAGCAACTATGGTCGCCTTACCAGACTCAATTTGCCCATTTTTTTTTCGTAGATCTATAATAATAGGTATAGAACCCAATACATCGATAATAGAAAAAAGGATAAGCGTTACTGAAGCTATTTCTTTGAAATTGAGCATGAGTTTTAAATGATGAAAAATATTATTTCAAAAAATACTCGATAGCCAATCTGTAACTATCCAATCCAAAACCAACTATGACTCCTTTGCAAACGGCTGATAAAAAGCTTTTGTGTCTAAATTCTTCACGCGCATGAACATTGGAAATATGCACCTCCACTACAGGACTTGTCACTCCTGCAATGGCATCACGTATAGCAACAGATGTATGCGTGAAAGCACCGGCATTGATGATGATGCCATCAATTTCAAAACCAACTTCATGGATTTTATTTATAATTTCCGATTCTGAATTGGATTGAAAGTACTGAAGGGTAATCCCTGGATAACGTTGCTGAAGCTCAGCAAAATAAACATCAAAGCTTTGATCTCCATAGATGCTTTTTTCTCTCTTGCCGAGTAAATTTAAATTTGGGCCATTGATAATTAATAGTGCCATTTAGCTACTTTTATTAAATGAATTGGGATATCCTCATACGTCAATTTGCCAATTATTTGAAACTTGAACGCTCACTTTCTGAAAATTCCATTCAAGCCTATATCCGTGACGTCACAAAACTAAAACAGTTTGTTGAGAACTCCAATAACCCTGTCGGGCCCACCAAGGTTACCATGTCAATGATTCAAGATCTACTCAGGGAAATCGGTGATATTGGCATGTCTGCGTATAGCCAATCTAGGATCCTATCCGGAATTAAGTCATTCTATACTTTTTTAGAATATGAAGAGATCTTAACTGACAATCCTTCCACATTGATTGATTCTCCAAAACTTGGCCGGAAACTACCAGATGTCCTAAGTATTTTTGAAATCGAAAAACTATTTGATTCTATTGACTTATCCACTCCGGAAGGTGCACGCAACAGGGCTATGCTTGAGATGTTGTACAGCTCAGGACTCCGGGTGTCAGAGTTAATTAATTTAAAGATGAACCAACTTTATTTTGATATTGGTTTTTTACGAATTATTGGCAAAGGCAATAAAGAACGCCTTGTCCCCATTGGCAAATCAGCCATTAAATATGTAAAGATCTATATAGATGAGATTCGAAGTCATCAGAAAATTCAGCGTGGATTTGATAATTATGTCTTTCTAAACCGTCGTGGGAAAAACCTGACCAGAGTGATGATATTCACTATTATTAAAAATCTGGTGAAAGTAACAGGTATTAAAAAGATTGTGAGCCCACATACTTTCCGTCATTCATTTGCTACGCATTTGGTTGAAGGCGGTGCTGATTTGCGTGCTGTTCAGGAAATGCTTGGGCATGAATCAATAACAACAACAGAAATTTATACACATTTAGACCGCGAATATCTAAAACAAATCATTGAAGCATTTCATCCAAGAAGTTGATATTGCTATTTATTAATATATTATATATATAGGTTAAAATCGCTTTTTTTCAACATTCGCTTCCCAATTAATATAATGGAGTAGTTTAATAGTCCATAATTAAGTATATCAGGATTTTCAAAAAAATACATCAATCAAAATAGTCGAAATTAAACCTGAATCCATTTTATCAACTTTTACGAGTTCTGATAAGTAACAAAAGTCACAAAAAACAACAGCAATTTGTGAAAAACTTACGCGGAACTTATATGAAGGAAAAATCATTAGTCGACAGTTTTGGCCTGTCTGTCTAAAGATTTGGGCAGGTTACAGAATACTTTAATTACTGAAATAAATATTTTTCACATTTGAATGAAATATTGTCTGTTTTAGAAAGATAATATAGTTGGCAACAGACTTCGCACAAGTCAAAATCATGACTACATTTTTTTGAGGATATTGTAGACTGGGTAGTGATTGTTTTGACTCCTTACTTTTTTTTACATGAATACAGACGACCGCCATTTGGAGATGAAGGGAAGGAATTAATGTTTAACGTATTAAACTTATCGTAAGCGATGGATGAAATTAAGGATTTAATAAAAATTGTAACCGATCACACAAGGAGAAATCTGCCATTACTAGATCTTAAGAATCTACACCAAAATGGTAACAAAGAGGTTAATCTTTTTTTAGGTATAAAAAATGGTGAATTCAATGATGACGTTGAGGCATCAAGCGGAATATACGGAAGCGAAGAAGTAGATTTTAAATTCAGAATGCTTAAGTCAAGGCTCAGCAGAAAGCTGCTTAATCATTTATTTTTCATGGATTTCACTACGCAGCATACCAAAGCTACAAATTTATACCAGGAAGCCCTTGATTACCTGCATTTTTCACGCATGTTGCTCAATATTGGAGAAACAAAACTCGGCACGAAATTATTATACAAAACCATTGATTTGGCCAAAGAAGGTGAGTTTACTGTAGTATTGATTGATTGTCTAAGGGAACTACGAGAAGTGTACGCTAAAACCTATCGTCCGAAACTATTCCAAAACATAAAATTTCAACTAGAAGAAATAGAAGCATTGGAGCGCAAGGAGGAAAGGGCTGAAACTATCTTCCAGGAATACCGACTTTCGATAAACAGTACAGTAAATAATCGTAAGAAAAGTTATGAGCCCTTTGTAAAAGCGATAAAAGAACTAAAAAGTCTTTACGAGAAAACCAATTCCTATAACATTTTTGAGCGATTTCTGAAGTTGAAAATATGGTACTATGAACTTATTGGTGATTTTGAAAGTGTTATAAAACTGATTTCTGAGATAGAAAAAGATTTTAATACTGGAAAAATAAATCAGAAACGATTTGATAGCCTGTTTGTAAATTCCTCAAAAGGAAATGCCCTGATCAAGCTCAAAATGTTTAAAGAAGGAGGTGTATTTCTTGAGCAGATGCTAGATGAGGTTGACAGTACATCGAAAGCCTGGTATGCATTTGCAGAGAAATTTGTTATGCTATACATTCAAAACAAGCAGTTTGAAAAAGCATCTGATATTTTTTTCCGGGTTGCAAACAACAAATCATTTGCAGATTTGGAAGAAAAAGAATTGCTAAGGTGGAATATCTACAGGAGCTATTTGTATTTTTTGACTGGTAATAAGAAAATCATAAAGAAATTTGATTATCATTCATTTATAGAGGAAACCCCGGAATTTTCGAAGGAAAACGCTGGATACCATGTTGCGATACTTATATTACAAATTATGAGCAAGGTTGGAGATGATCTTTCTAAACTCCACGCTAAGCTCAACGCAACAGACGATTATGTCAATCGATTTCTGAATAATAGTTACAGCAAAAGGACAAAAACATTTTGCAAATTATTACATAAAATCGCGATTCATAATAGAGAGTATGACACGATTTTACTAAAAAGTAAATACCTCCAGGATAAGTTGATGGAGTCGGATATTGCAGGTGAGTCCTTTGTGGATTTTGAGGTTGTTCCGTACGAATATTTGTGGGATAACGTGCTGAATAGTGTAAAAAATCATAAAGAAACAGTATAAAAAGTAGAACATGTATAAAAAGCATCGGGAATCCATAGATAAGGATTCCCGATGCTTTTTTATGATAAAGTCGCTTTTATCTAATCCGATCTACAGATCGAACAAGTTGCTCATCCTTTTTGATAAACCGATTTGCAAGCGAATTGAAGATCATTGCTGCTAGTGGTAAAAAATAACCTGGCTTGAAAATACCTTTCGAATCCATACCGATTTTGTTTTCTCCCTGATAAATAAAATAGGTTGCCAACGCGATAAAGCCCATCATTAGAAAAGCATTGAGTGCTCCTAGTTTTATTTGCGTCATTCGTTTTTTAAACTGAAAAATGGAATATAATGCAACAATGCAAATTATCGCACCGAGCCCACCTAAATAGAATAAAGGTTTTGTCTCAGCAATTTCCCAGGAGGAAGCATCAGTTAGGTGATACTCCTGCCAATAAAAAGCATCCAAGGTAAATTTTGTATCCACGTTCGCCTTTTCCCAGATCGGAAAAACAACAACCAGAGCCATACAAATAATGACTCCCAAAAGAAATAGTGTCTGAATACGCTGAATCATATTTTCAATTTTTTGATGCAAAGAAATAATAAATAGACTGACAAAAAAAGTTTTAGGAATTGGAATTATCTCAGAAATAAACATTGAAGGAGAAAGAAGATAATCCAGATCACGTATCTTTGTAGCCCAATAAATTTATGCATTGAGGTATTTCTTCGAAATTTCATACAAAGGCACCAATTACCACGGATGGCAGATTCAGCAAAATGCAGTCAGTGTACAACAGGTGCTATATGAGAAATTGAAGCTATTGTTGAATGAAGAAATCGAGCTAACAGGAAGTGGCAGGACAGATACAGGTGTACATGCCAAACAGCAGTTTTTTCATTCAGATATAAATAGCGATCTGGAAGTCAATGATTTCAAATTCCACTTTAATGCAGTTTTGCCAAAAGACATCTTGATTAGGTCCATACAAAAAGTAATACCTGAAGCTCATGCGCGATTTGACGCATTGTCAAGAGCTTACGAATATTTGATTATCAAACAAAAGGATCCATTTCGACAAAATGAAGCTTATGTTTATCCCTGGGACGTGAATCTAGACTTACTCAATGAAGCCGCGGCCATCCTCATAGGTAAACATAATTTTGAATCCTTTAGCAAAGTAAAAACCCAGGTCAATCATTTTAATTGTGAAATATATAACGCAGGTTGGCAACAAGTTGATGATACAGTTGTATTTCATGTCAAGGCAGACCGTTTTTTAAGGGGTATGGTACGGGCAATAACCGGCACTTTGCTCATGGTGAATGAAGGCAAAATAAAACTGACTGAAATCCGTGAAATCCTTGAAAGTCGGGATAGAACCAAAGCCGGAAGATCCGTACCTTCTGAAGGTTTATATTTATCCGAAATAACCTACCCGAATCATATTTTTGAAAACTAAACAACGTGGAAAAAGAAAAAAGTAGCGGAAATATTATTGATGTAAAAATCCTGAAGAGGCTCTATACTTATATAAAACCTTATTCGTCAAAATTTTATATCCTTATTATTCTTACGATTGTCATCGGTATTATCGGGCCCGTTAGGCCACTCCTGGTTTCCTGGGCGATTGATGATCATATTGCCGTTGGAGATTATACAGGCCTACTGAATATCACCATCATTCTCATCATTTTGCTAACTATTTCTGGGATTTTTCAATATGCACATACCTACCTTTCTGGCTGGCTCGGTCAGTATATCATCAAAGATATCCGAATAAAATTGTATGAACACCTGCTTAAGATGCAACTCAAGTTTTTTGATAAAACACCAATTGGCAGGTTGGTGACTAGAAATGTGTCGGACATCGAAACACTTTCTGATGTTTTTAGTGAAGGATTGGCTGCTTTAGTGGCTGATGTACTCCAATTGGTTTTCATACTGGTTTTCATGTTTTACCTGGATTGGAAACTTACTTTAGTCAGCCTTTCTACTTTTCCGTTGTTGGTTGTTTCAACTTATATATTCAAAGAAAAAATAAAACAGGCCTTTAATGAGGTTCGTACTGCGGTTTCAAACCTCAATTCCTTTGTACAGGAGCATATCACAGGTATGACTATTGTTCAATTTTTTAATAGTGAAAAACGAGAATTTCAAAAATTTAAGGAAATCAATCAGGAACATCGGCGTGCCAACATCAAATCGGTATTGTATTATTCGATTTATTATCCCGTTTCTGAAGTCATACAGGCGCTTGGTATTGGCCTTATCGTGTGGTTTGGAGCTAAAGGTGTAATTCAGGAATATGCAACTTTTGGAGATTTGACTGCTTTTATCATGTATCTGAATATGTTTTTTAGACCAATACGTCAGATCGCCGACCGCTACAATACTTTACAAATGGGGATCGTGAGTTCGTCCCGAATTTTTGATTTGTTGGATAGCCAGGATCAGATTCCAAATGATGGGAATTTTATACCTGAACAGTTAGAGGGTACAGTGGAATTTAAAAATGTTTGGTTTGCTTATCTTGATGAAGATTATGTGTTAAAGGATATTTCTTTTAAAGTGGAAAAGGGAAAAACCATTGCCCTTGTTGGAGCAACCGGCGCTGGGAAATCTTCAGTGATCAATTTATTATCAAGGTTTTATGATATAAATAAGGGGGAGATCCTGATCGATGGCGTTCCTGTAAAGGATTTTGAGATAAAAGCGCTTAGAAATAATATAGGTGTAGTGCTTCAGGATGTGTTTTTGTTTTCAAATACCATTGAAGAAAACATCAATCTGGGGAATTTTAATATCAGTCGTAAAAAGATCTATGAGACAGCAGAGTTGGTTGGCGCAAAATCATTTATCGAACGCCTTCCGGGCAAACTCGAATACAATGTAATGGAGCGCGGTGTCACCCTGTCTGTTGGGCAAAGGCAATTGATTTCTTTCATAAGGGCGATGGTTTATGACCCTAAAATTATTGTTTTGGATGAAGCGACCTCTTCAG
>JAHEMV010000335.1 GCA_024643455.1 Cytophagales bacterium | reverse complement strand
CCCTCCTGGGCTCTACCTCCTGCCGGATGCCGCAACAAATTGATGCATACACCGCCAAAATAATTGCCATCATTTGCCCTTATTTCCTTTCCTATGACATCACCAACCTGGAACTCCAACTCTGGATCAAATGAAGCAGCCCGGCCCATAGATACTGGAAAGCAAGTTGCCTGACCACTTACCATGCCTCGTGGTCCATCAAAAAATCGCATGGTCGGAATTTTTAATCGTTCATTCCCACCAGCCTGATAGGAAACCTGATTGTATTTCATGCCATCTCTTACGATCTCAAGTATAAATTTGAGGTTACTTTTTAGTCTCGGGGTCATCATTTGCACTTTTTCCTCAGTTGACATCTGATCTACCAAGCCTCTGGCCATCTGATCTAATTCCTCATCTGACTTCACCGTCCGTTCCAACTTAATAATCTCAGGCTTTGGATTGTATTTTAAAATATAAAAAGCAGCTACAGCGATTAGAATAATCGAAAGAATGACAACAATAATTTTGCGGAGTATTTTCATGAAATTGATGATTCAGTTAAAAAAATCGTATAAATCTAATTAATTTTTCATTGTGTCAAAATATCACAATGAAATTTTTTGTATCTTTCACACACTAAAATCATTTATATCCTAATTGATGGATCAAAAAGCATTATTCAATTTATTAGAAGCGAATACGCAAAGTATGATATCCAACCTTTCTGTCGATTGTGTAATTTTTACCATCCAGGAAGGCAAACTAAAAGTCCTTTTGACCAAACTCCTTCCAAAGTTAGGATGGATGCTTCCCGGTGGGTTTATAAATAAAGACGAGGCAGCGGATATTGCTGCGAATAGAGTACTTTTTCAAAGAACTGGAGTCGATAACATCTATCTCCACCAATTCAAAATATTCAGTGATCCAGATAGATTTTCATTCCAGGCCTTTTATGATAAATTAGAAAACCAAATCAAAGAAAGTGTCGATTTGTCTAAACTTTCTGAACGTGTCATTTCCATAGGATATTTCGCACTGGTAGATTTCGAATCAATCCATTTAACAGGTGGAATGTTCGATGAAGTAACAAAATGGACTGAGCTGAAACTACTTCCTGATTTGATGTTTGACCATCTGGAAATAATCAATGAAGCACTGAAGGCTTTGAGAAAGGAATTGCATTTCAAACCCATTGCCTCTAATCTGCTCCCGGAGAAATTTACGATGCCGGAACTACAAAGCCTCTACGAAATTATTTTAGATAGACTTATAGAAAGAAGTAGTTTTCAGAAAAGGGTTTTGAAGTGGGATATTTATGAACGGTTAGAAGAAAAAAGAGAGGGGGTCGCCCATAAACGTCCATTTCTTTATCGTTTTGATGCTAAGAAATATGATATAGCGATCAGCCAAGGGATCAGATTTGGGATATAATTGAATGAATAATATATAAAAGTTTAATTCCTTATAAAGTATAAACAAACGTTTAAAGACATGAAAATATTAAAGATTTTTTTGAAAACCATTGGAGGGTTATTGGTCGTCATTATTTTGCTGGCTGCCTATATTTTCTTAACTTATAAATACCAATTCAATAACATTCCGGAAAAAGAACTTGTCAATTATACAGGATCAAATGTCGATTACCCGTTCGAAAATGGAAAATTTTCCATCCCAACACCAGGACCGTCTAATTTTTGGATAATTCCCAAAGACTCCATTCTGCCAGGAGGCCAGAGAAATACTGTATCTCTAAATGGTGAATGGCAAATCGAAGAAGGGGATTGGGATCATATTCCGGAGGTTTTTAATGGAAAATGTCCTGTACCCGGTTTTGTTGATCAATCGGTTCCGGCTTTTAAAAAAGTTGGAGAGAGCAGCTATCAGATTTCATTAAGTTTTTTAAAACCATCCAACCTTATGGCTCTTCCAAGATTAAAAGATCCGAATCGGGAAGCTTACTGGTATAAGCGAACTTTTGTAATAGAAAACCCGGAAAAAGTTACTTTCCTAAAAGTGCATCGCGCAGCGTATGCTTCCACTGTATGGATTAACGGCACAAAAGTGGGTGAGAATGGAAGACTCTATTCACCGGGTTTATACAACATATCATCATATGTGCAAACTGGTGAAAACGAAGTGATTATCAGAGTTGCGTCTGATATCAGGTATGGACGAATGAATAATGTTCCAGGTGATGTGTTGGAAAAAGTTAGGCACATAGCCGGAATTTACGATGATGTGGAGCTGATCATCACAGATAAGGTCCGTATTGAAAAAGTTCAGATTGTTCCCGATTTAGCTAAGGAGTCTGTTCGTGTATTGGCCTGGGTAAAAAATTACGGTGATCATGATGTCGCTTCTAAAATAAATTTTGACGTGCTTGATTATAACGATATGAACAAATCCTATGGAACAGTCTCAACAATCGAAGATGTGGTTTTAAACTCAGAAGAGCAAAAAATTGTTGATGTGGTCATACCGATTGATAGCTGTAAACTCTGGAGTCCGGAGTCTCCCAATTTATACAATCTCAAAGTTACTACCAGTGGAGATGCAAATACCACCAGATTTGGTATGAGAAGTTTCCATTTCGATGAAACTACAAAAATTCCAATGCTGAATGGAAAACCTTATTATATGCGGGGTACAAATGTTCCGTTTTTCAGGTTTGCTGAAAATCCTGATCGAGGGGATAAAGCCTGGGATGAAAAATGGGTCAGGACAGTAATACATCAATTTAAATCTATGAACTGGAATCAACTCCGATTTCATGTTGGGCCAGCTCCAAGTCTATGGTATAAAGTTGCCGATGAAGAGGGATTTCTTGTGCAGGATGAATATGCCGTATGGACTGTCATGATTTTTCGGTTGGGACTTCCGCTGGATACTTTGGTATCGGAATATGTACATTGGATGGAGGAACAATGGAACTACCCAAGTTTGGTGATCTGGGATGCCCAAAACGAATCCACACAGGATGTTGAGCCGCGAACAGGATATGCCCTGAACATGGTCAGATCTTTGGACCTTTCCAATCGTCCCTGGGACAATGGCTGGGGAGATGCGCAACAACCTTTAGATACCGAAGAAAAACATCCGTATCTTTTTGTCAATTCTATGATGGATGTTTTTGGAATTAAACCCGGACCTCTTTTCAAAATGGACAGTCTAAACACCGTAAAGCCTGATTTTCAAAATATTGGTGAAAAAGGAAATCCTGTACTCCTTAATGAATATGCCTGGTTGTGGGTAAGAAAGGATGGTGAGCCCACAAAAATTACTAAAGGAGGGTATGATAAGTATTTTACAGATTGGACAAAAGAACAGCGCTTTGAATTTTACGGAAGAACATCAGCTGCTTTGACCGAATTTTACAGGTCACAGCGCCCTGCAGGCGTTATGTTGTTCGCTGGTTTGAACAGTAATTTCCCAGGCTGCGCTACGACTGACATATTTACTGATTATGAAAGCCTTAAAATTGAACCTTTTATAAAAAAGTATCTCCCGGACGCTTTTTCTCCATTAGGAATCTGCATTTATAATTGGAGTGATACCATCCAGGCCGGAAGCCAAATTAATGTTCCGATCACACTTATCAATGATCTGGAAATGGATTGGCATGGAAATCTGGAGCTTTCTATAGTCTCCGATAAAGGAAATGTCTGGGAAACTACCTCTACTGCTGAAGTGGCTTCCTACGGAAAAGGAATTTTCGAGTATAAAATTGAATACCCATCAGAAAAAGGTTGGTATGAATTGATAGCAACTATTAGGAACTCTGAAAATAATCCAATACGATCCTATAGAAAATTTTATATAAAGGAATAATAAGTATGAATAGAATATGCGTAATTATTAATAATTACGCATATTCATAAAAATAAATCTAGTCTCATTCACTCAATAAAATTTCCTTTTAATTCATTTTTTGCAAATTAATAATTTCGAATTGATACAAGTTCATCGCGTTTCACCCGATCGAGAAGTTTAGCATAAACATCACTCTGAATCGTAAAAACATATTTGGGTTGGGTCTTTATTTTTTGCTGGTTTTCCAGGTTGATCAATTCTTCAAATGTTGATTTTTGTTTTAATCTAATAAATAAAGGTCTTTCCTCATTATTTGCTTATAAAGGAAATCTCATTTCCATAAACAACATAACTATTCGTTTTTAAAAAGGAAAGGACATGATAGGTCTGTCCTGCCACTAACCCGTTACCTATTCTAAATTCAAAAAATTCAACCTCGCCAATTTTGGGGCCGTAGGAATAAAAATCACCAGTCTCAAGTGTTGGCCTGCCTGTGTCCCATACAAAACCATAATCTATTATTTCTTCATCCGTTAATTTTAAAATCTGGGCTTTAAATGAAGCTCCACTACGTGAAATATCAAAAACTTCCATTGTATTAACTCTTGGAAATGGTCTATTAATCGATATTTTCTCCTGTTCACATCCAAATAAAATAAGTATATAAGCAGCAATCACAAATAATGTCTTCATAGCAGAAATAGATACTTTAATGAAAATATGAAGTTAGTGGTATTCATTTTTGTATTTGTAACACTTGTCTGGTCACGCACCAACCTCCCGCTTGTACTATTATAAATGAGATCCAAGTTAAATCCACTCAAAATACCTTTATTATAACCTATTGTTATGCCCCCATAGTAGCCTATGTTGTTTTTTGCTAGTTTATGGTCAGTCGAATATGACGCATAAATAACATCTCCAGGCCATACTTCCTCTTCAAGTATTGACATTTTTGCGTCTAAAATCAGGCTATAATTAAAACCAGCTTTAAAACCGATTCTTAGATTATTGGATGGTATCACATAGTTCAATCCAAGAGGGAAATTGATGTATGAATATTTTATATCAACATCTGAATATATATCTAATCCATCAGGATTATTAATCACAGAAGAAAAGTGTTCTGATTGAGAAAAATACGGCCAAAATTCAGCAAAAAAATTACTGCTTACTTTTGGGGAACTTATTACAAAACTTGCTCCTAAACCTATATTTTTTGAAGAATTAAAATTAGCGTAATTGAGTGTCCCTAAATAATGACCTGGACCTCCTGGTGATTTGAATTTAATATCTGAGTTTAAAAACGTTACCTGTGGCCCAAAATGAACATTAATCCATTTGCTGGAATCAGAAAATGAAGTATAACCAATATTATCAGAGCATTTATTATACTCTTTCACCGTACTTATAAATGACTTTTTCCCCTTTATATTTTTATTTAATTTTTGGACAACTTCTTCACAATCGAAAAACGCACTTTTGAGCATGCCGAGGTATTTATATCCTTTTGGATTAATGGTTCCATTGGGGTTTGCACTTGATTGTTTTGGAGTAATATCATAAATGACCTTGTCCTTTTCAATAAGAAATATACTTCTCCTCTGGTATAAAGTCACTTTACCTTGAATAAGTACTTCATAAAATTCCGGCAAACCATCTCCAACTTTCAATGTTCTAAATTGAGCATAATTATAAATACCAAACTCCCTTATTTCCTTTGAACTATATTCCACAAATGATCCTTCCGCATTTTTTAAAATACATTTTTTGTACATAGCTGATGTACTTGCCAATTTTAACATCCCTTTTATGGAATCGCCTGCTTGTGTGATTATATATCCTTTGGAATATTGATTTTGTCCATAAATATCTGAAAAGGCATATGCAGAAAGTAAAAGAATAAAAATGAATCGCTGAAAAAATCTCATGTTGAATTCAAAAAATTGCGAAACCAATTTACTATATAAATAATAATTTTAAACAACTCAGTTAAAAAATAAT
The DNA here is from genome assembly GCA_024643455.1 of Cytophagales bacterium. Classification (GTDB taxonomy): domain Bacteria; phylum Bacteroidota; class Bacteroidia; order Cytophagales; family Cyclobacteriaceae; genus JAAUQL01. Next base: position 278 of record JAHEMV010000335.1, on the reverse strand, counting down.
TTAGTGCTATTAGACATTCATATTTTCATATCAATAATCTCGAATTGATACAAGTTCATCGCGTTTCACCCGATCGAGAAGTTTAGCATAAACATCACTCTGAATCGTAAAAACATATTTGGGTTGGGTCTTTATTTTTTGCTGGTTTTCCAGGTTAATCAATTCCTCCAGGGCTTCGAAATTTTTTTGATCACTCTCATCTACCTGGTACGATATCAATCGATCAGAAGCTTTCCATTTGAGTTTAAAATTGCTTAGATTTTTATTCATAATAATCT
>JAHEMV010000334.1 GCA_024643455.1 Cytophagales bacterium | reverse complement strand
CATGATACTGAGTATTGTCATTGGTGCCTTTGCCGGATTAGCAGCGGTTACACTTAAAGAATCAGTGCATCAAATCCAGCACTTTTTAATGAATCGTGAGCATGCTGAATTAAACAGTTACCTGATCTATTTTTATCCAATGATCGGAATTGTAGCTACAGTGTTTATAACAAGATATTATTGGAAAGAAAAGCAAGGCCACGGAATAACTGACATATTATACACCATCTCTCAAAAATCAAGTATCATGCAGGGTGCAAAAATGTATTCCAGGATGATAACAAGTGCAATTACAGTTGGTTTTGGTGGATCTGTCGGACTTGAAGCGCCAATTGTGGTTACAGGCTCTGCTATTGGTTCTAATGTTGCACGAATGATGCACCTCGATTATAAAAACAGGACTATATTGATCGGTTGTGGTGCAGCAGGAGCAATTGCAGGGATTTTTAATTCACCTATTGCCGGGGTTATATTCAGTAGTGAAGTTATTCTAGTTGGCTTGGGGTTTGCTTCCTTTATACCGCTGTTAATTGCTGCAGTCAGCGGTTCATTGGTTTCGATGTATCTTCACGGTGATGATATCCTCTTTTCATATATATTGAAAGACCCGTTTGTTGCTGCAAATACACCCTATTATATTTTACTAGGCATACTTTGTGGACTTATCTCAGTATACTTTACCAGGTTTACCTATTTTGTAGACGAAAAAATTACCAAAATTAAAAACTACGCCATCCGTGGTTTGGTTGGAGGTTTGTTATTGGCGATTATTATTTTCTTCTTCCCTCCGATTTATGGTGAAGGCTATGATACGATAAAACTTTTACTCAACTCCAATGCATCTGAGGTTAATTTTCAGTCCTTCTTTTCACTGAATTACGGCAATCCAATGGTGTTTTTACCATTTATGTTGGGGGTTATCTTTTTTAAGCCAATTGCATCAGCCCTTACCATCGAATCTGGTGGAAGTGGTGGAATTTTCGCTCCTTCTTTATTTCTGGGTGGAGTTGTGGGTTTTGCATTTGCGTTTTCTGTCAACTACGTATCTCCGGAAAGCCTTAGTTTCAGCAATTTTACTTTGGTTGGAATGTGTGGAGTGATGAGTGGAGTCTTACATGCACCACTCACAGCCATATTCCTTATTGCTGAAATTACCGGTGGCTATACGCTATTTGTACCTTTGATGTTGGTTTCTGCTATTTCATTCAGTACAATATCCTACTTTGAAAAGTACTCTATCTATACCAAAAGACTCATCGAACGTGGTGAATATATTCCTCACGATAAAGACAAACAGCTCTTGATCGGCATCAAGTTGAAAAAAGTAATAGAAAAGGATTTAATTTCCATTAAACCATATCAAAAACTAAGTGATCTGGTAAATGTGGTAAGAAAATCAAAGCGGAATATTTTTCCAGTGGTTGATGATAACGGTCAGCTTGTCGGAATTATCACCCTGGATGATATCCGGGATATTATGTTTGAGGAAAAGTCGCGGAATGAAATAATAATCAGTGCTATAATGAGCGATCCGCCTGCATCAATTTCTTCAAAAGATTCTATGCAATCAGTGATGAAAACTTTTGAAATATCCGGCGCGTGGAACCTCCCTGTGATTGATGAAGGAAAATATATCGGGTTCGTATCCAAATCTAGAATTTTTAATACATATCGAACCAAATTGAAAAAAGACAGAGCAGAATAATTACCTAGATTTTAGAGGTCTTTTTTAATGGTAAAATAATAAAAAATTTACGATTTAAACTGGCCAATGTAAGTGAGCCATAAAATGTTTATAAAAAAGTTTTTGGTTCATTTTCAGCTCTAAACGAATGAAAGATAAGAATGTTTGAAAACATGAAAATATTTTATCCCAAAAACTTGCATGTTTTTAACTGTGTAAAAATGAGGAGTTTATCCACACTTACCTTAAACTGCATATTAATTGTAAAGCGCTGTAATTCTGATAGTTAGTGTTTTTTCGGGTAATCTTGTGGATAAGTGAGTGTTTTTGTGGATAACTTTAATAAAAAATAATTGCAAAAGAAAAAAATAATTGCAAGCCATATTCGCGATAAAACAACCATTATCAAATTTTAAATTTAGCTAAAAAGATATTGCGCTTTTTTCACCATTCCACGTCAATCATTGTCAAAATTTAAATGCCCTTTATTTATCTATATCAATATAAAATTTTGTTTTAATTTTCTGTTGCCAAATCAACAGTATATTATTTCTTTTTTTTACAATTTATAACAGCAAAAATTAGGCTTAAAAATGAAATCGGAAAATGCCAATGATCAATTTTACGTCTTGAAAGGCAGCCTTCCATTTAACGAAATGAATAAAATAAAAAACAGAAACATCATTAATTAAAAATCAATTATCAATTCTTATTTTTAAACAATTTTTCAGTATTAACTTAACACAAAGTACTCGGTAGAATACACACACCAACGCAACTATTTTGTTTAGTTATTATTTTTGAAATGATCAATTTTCACAATTAATTTGCTTATTATTAAGCCAGAAACCTTCTAGACAATTTCATGTTTTTCCATCTAAAGCGGTTAATTCTTGCCTTCTTATTAATGTTTTTATCCATATTCGTTGGCACGACTGGATACATGATCCTTGAGGGTTATAATTTATTGGATGCATTTTACATGGCGATAGTCACCATATCAACTGTAGGATTTCGAGAGGTGCATCCGCTTTCTGATGCAGGCAAAATTTTTACAATTATTTATATTATTTCAAATCTTGTCTTCTTTGCTTTCCTGGTATCAACGATAGCAAAATATATTTTTGAAGGTGAATTAAATAAAATCTATAATACTATTATGAAAAGCCGAGAAGTTAGTAAGCTCAGGGGACACATTATCGTTTGTGGCTTTGGAAGAAATGGACGTCGTGCAGCACAAGAATTGAAGAATAGTCGAAAAAAATTCCTGATCATTGAAAATGATGATCATGTCATGGAACGCTTTCCCGAAGCGGCAAAGATCTATAATTTCTTCATGGGTGATGCCACTCAGGACAAGACGTTGCTCGATGCCGGTATTCGCAGAGCAACTACCATAATTACCACTTTACCCAGCGATTCGGAAAATGTATTTATCACATTGACTGCACGTGAGTTAAATCCCGATATAAATATCATATCCAGAGCCTCAGATGAGAAAGTGGAGAAAAAATTATTGCGGGCTGGTGCAAATCACATTGTGATGCCTGATGCGCTGGGTGGATTTCATATGGCGCACATTGTTACCAAACCGTTTATAGTGGAATTTGTAGAAATGTTAAGTGGATTTGGTGATTCAGAATACAAACTTGAAGAAATCAATTATTTACACATCAAACTCGAGCACCGAGACAAGACCCTCGCAGAACTTGATATTAGAAAAGCCACTGGGGCTACAGTGTTTGGTTTTAAAGATGCTAACAAAGGCAATATTTTCAATCCGGATCCGGAAACGATATTTTCCCAGGGTGATATCCTGATTTTACTTGGAAAAGAAGCTTCAATCCGCGAATTCAAAAGGATTTATATGCGGCATTTAAAATTAGGATAGATTATACTTTTATCTTATTCTCATTGTGTTTCTTGCGTATGGCATCTGCCTTTACTGCATTATAAATGGCAAGAGATGGCAAATACGCTTCGCTACTAGCCAATACAGCACTATGCTTCAATTTTTTCGATAACAAATTTAGTGGATTAAGAACCTTTTCTATGGACTTAACCAGTTCGATGTCTTTCTTTAATTCATTCAAATCTACATCAGCGGGTATTAGATCCAGATTGGCTTCTGCCAGCTGTAGATTTTCTACAACAAATGAAAATGTATTTCTTTCCATTTTTGGTAGTGCAGAAAGTTCTTCTTCAGATAATACGACCAAATCACAAAGCTTTTCATCTATAAACTCTATCGCTTTGATTATTTCTTTTACATCTTTATTGGAAATTGTTGCGGAGATTAGATTTGGATATTTCATATCATTCATTGTTTTTGTGTCAACTTCTGTGTTCTAAAAACGGGATAATTAATATACAAATCCCTGTTAAGATTTAACAGTCATTTGTTGCTTTAGGTTGCTTAATGTATGAAAACATCAAGATTAGAATTTTTTATTTGCCAGATATACTCCGCAAATAATAATGCTCATTCCAAGGTAATGGGCCAGGTGAAGTTTTTCGCCATCTAGCAATCCCCATGCTACTGCAACAATGGGTATAAGATAGGTTACAGAACTTGAAAACAAGGGTGAGGTTATTTTAATAAGTTTATTAAAAAGCATCAATGCCAGACTGGTACCAATCACTCCAAGGATTGAAAGATAAACCAATGCACGTACAGCATGTGCTTCCTGAAAAAACTTCTGAGTGAAATCTGTAAATCCAAACAATTGGATGGCCGCTAACGGGCCTATCATAAATATTGAAATGCTGGAAATAGCAATAGGATTTAATTCTGAAAGATTAAACTTTAAAATATTCACATTTATTCCATAAAGAATTGTCGCTGCTACAATAAAAAATGCAAAATAGCTAAAATGATATCCATTACCCGAGCCATAAAACATCAGCAATGCTGTTCCTCCAAAAGCCATAACCAATCCAATAATTTTAAGCGCTGTGATATGTTGTTTGTAAAAAAGAAAACCAATTACTAAAACAAAAACAGGAGTCAGGGCATTTATCATACCAGTCACAGCGCTGTCAAGTTGTGTTTGTGCAAAAGCAAAAAGGAACGCTGGTATAAAACTTCCAATAAATCCCGAAAAAAAGATGAGTAGATAATATTGTTTATCAACCCGCTTCAGCCAGGAAACAGCAAAAGGGATCATAAAGATTGAGGCAGACAGAATCCGAATTGCAGAAACCTGAGTGGCAGAATAGACTTCCAGCCCTTTTTTGATCAGGATAAATGAGCTTCCCCAAACCAGTGTGAGAATAGTCAATAATATCCATGGTACGATCTCAGGAGCTGAACGCTCATGTTTTGATATCACGATTCTTGGATATTTAGCGCCAATTGAGCAGGGATTTCATCAAGTATATTTAGAAGTTCTGTGTAGCTATCTGTTGTCACCAACTTCATTCGGATGGGTTTGAAATGATCAATCCCTTTGAAATAATTGGTGTAATGTCTGCGCATTTCAAAAACACCCTGTTTGTCTCCTTTCCATTCTATAGAAAATTTCAAATGCTTTTTTACCACGGCAACCCTTTCTTCCAGATCAGGAGGATCAAGCAATTTTCCTGTTTTTAAATAATATTTTATCTCGTTAAAAATCCATGGATACCCTATGCTTGCCCTGCCTATCATGATGCCGTCAACGCCAAACTCATTTTTATATTCAAGCGCCTTTTGAGGAGACGATATATCTCCATTACCGAATATGGGTATTTCAATATCCGGATGCTCTTTTACTTTTCTGATATAATCCCAATTGGCTGTACCCTTGTACATCTGCTCCCTGGTACGGCCATGGATTGTAAGTGCTTTTATCCCTGCATCCTGAAGGCGCAGCGCTACTTCAATAATCTTTATTGTCTTATCATCCCACCCCAATCTGGTTTTTACTGTGACCGGTAAAGAAACCTGATTGATAATTTCACGGGTCATGGCTTCCATTTTAGGAATATCCAGAAGAATGCCAGCACCAGCACCTTTACATGCTACTTTTTTTACTGGACAGCCATAGTTAATGTCGATTAGTTCGGGTTGCGCTGCTTCGGCACGAGCGGCAGCTTCACGCATACTTTCTATCTTCTCTCCAAAAATCTGAATACCAATCGGCCGTTCGTAATCATATATATCCAGCTTTTGGACACTTTTGACTGCGTCGCGTATCAATCCTTCTGCACTAATAAACTCAGTGTACATGAGATCCGCACCATTTTCTTTGCATACAGCGCGAAATGGTGGATCGCTCACATCTTCCATCGGTGCTAGCAACAAAGGAAACTCACCTAGCTCTATATCTCCTATTTTTACCAAATCAATAAAAATTAAGCTACAAAAATACCAGCTTTTTATTTGTGTTGAAATTTTTAGCAGCGAATACTGGTGTA
>JAHEMV010000333.1 GCA_024643455.1 Cytophagales bacterium | reverse complement strand
GGTCCTACCTATGAGTCCATTGATCCCGTGCGATTTATAGGCAACCATTCTTCAGGGAAAATGGGGTATCATATTGCTGAAGAACTCGCATCGAGAGGGGCATCCGTTACCTTAGTGAGTGGCCCAACCAACCAAAAAGTGAATAACTCTAACATCACCATTCATCATGTAACTACTGCTGATGAGATGTTCATGGAAAGTGAAAAGGTCTTTTCAGATTCAGATATTATTGTTCTTTCTGCAGCAGTTGCAGATTATAAACCAATAGAACAGGCTACAGAAAAGATAAAAAAGCACGAAAAATCCATGAGTCTTGAGCTGACTAAGACCATTGATATTGCCGATACTTTAGGTAAAACTAAAAGAACAGGGCAGTTCATCGTAGGCTTTGCTTTGGAGACGGAGCATGAATTAAACAACGCTAAAGAAAAAATCAAAAAGAAAAACTTTGACCTCATTGTTTTGAATTCACTTAATGATAAAGGTGCTGGTTTCGGCTACGATACAAACAAAGTAACAATTATTGACGCTAAAGGCAGCGTAAAAGAGTTTGGATTGAAATCCAAAAAAAATGTCGCCAAAGATATCATTGATGAAATAGCAAACAGAATCCATGCGTAGACTTATACCAGGATTGCTCTTTTTATTTCTTTTAGCTCATCAGTTAATAGGTCAGGAACTTAATTGTCAGGTAGTGGTCAATGATGAACGAGCACAGACCTCGGACAGACAGGTATTTCGAGATATGGAACAGTCCTTTGCCCGGTTTATGAACGACAGAAAGTGGACTACAAACAATTATCTTCCTGAAGAGCGGATTGACTGTAGTATGTCAATCACCATTGAAAGTATGCCAGCTGTTGGTATTTTTAACGCAACCGTACAGATTCAATCATCCAGACCAGTCTACAATTCTAGTTACTCTTCCCTGATTTTAAATTTTGCCGATCGCGACTGGCAGTTTGATTATGTTGAATCCACTCCATTGGATTTTGGAGATAACGTCTATTCAAGTAATCTCACCTCCATGATGGCATTTTATGCCTATGTGATCATCGGATTAGACAATGATACGTTTTCTGAGTTTGGCGGGGAAAATCAATTTAAAAAAGCCCTGGATATTGTCAATTTGGCCCAACAGTCCGACCGTACAGGATGGCAGGCTTTCCAAAGCAACCGCAATCGGTATTGGCTTGCCGAAAATCTCAACAACCAGGATTTAAGACTAATTAGAAAAGGACTATACACATACCATAGACTTGCAATGGATCAATTTGAAATCAAACCAGATGAATCAAGATCATTGATCGTCAATGTGCTTAAAGATATTCAAACTGCAAATCGAAACATCCCCAATAGCATACTCAAGATTTCTTTTTTTGACTCCAAAAAAAATGAATTGGCAAAAATCTTCGAAAGTGGTAATCCTGCTACAAAAAAAGAAGCTTATAATATCCTGACAAACTTAGATCCCAGTAATACAGAAAAGTATAAAAGCATTATTGGAAATTAATTCTTCCTTTTACTTTTATACCAGTTTTCGATACAAAATCCAGAATGCTATTTTTGTAGAACATCATGATCAAAAACCTCCTGATAAAAAATTATGCGTTAATACAACACCTTAAGATGGATCCGTCACCGAAGTTCAACACGGTAACAGGTGAAACCGGTGCTGGTAAATCCATAATGCTTGGAGCTTTAGGTCTTCTATTGGGCAATCGATCTGAAACGAGGGTTTTATTTGAAGAAAATGAAAAATGCATTATTGAAGGGACCTTTGACATTTCAGGTCAACCCCTCAGGGATATCTTTGCCAGCCTGGAATTGGATTATTACGACGAAACGATAATCCGAAGAGAAATAAGTGCTGCTGGAAAATCTCGTGCTTTTATCAATGATACTCCCGTGACCTTGGATGTCATGAAGACCATTGGAAATTTTCTGGTCGATGTACATTCACAAAGAGATACCTATCTTTTAGGTGCTGCCAGTTATCAATTAAGGATGATTGATGGATATGCTCAAAACCACAAATTACTTGACATCTACAAAGAGATATTTAAAAAATATAAAAAGCAGGAAACGGAATTTCGCAACCTTCAACTTCAAACTGATGAATTAAACAAAGAATCAGATTATAATCATTTTCTACTAGAAGAGCTCGAGAAAGCAGTACTTATACCAGGTGAGCTGGAGGAACTTGAGGAAGAACTGAAAATTATTGAGCACGCCGAAGAAATAAAAAGCAGGCTGTTCGAATGCCAGGAGCTCATGGAAAATGCTGAATTTTCCATTACCTCAGGATTGCAGCAGGTTTTTAAAAATATTTCCCAGGTAGCTTCATTTTCCGAACATTTTCATTCCTTAAAAAGTAGAGTAGAAAGTTGTTTGCTGGAGTTAAAGGACATTGCTAAAGAAATCGACAATGAAAGCCATAAAGTTGATTTTGACAAAAGCAGGCAGGAAGATGTTAAGGAAAGGTTAGGATTGCTTTTTCAATTAATACAAAAACACCATGTGCACACCGATATTGAATTGATCGAGATTGCCAACGATTTGAGAGTCAAGGTAAATAAAATATTGAATATTGATGACGAACTCAAGCAATCTAAAAAACAATTGGACAGTCTTCGTGAACTTATGGTACAAGCAGGTGACAAACTGACCGAATCAAGGAAGGGTGTGTTTTCCACATTTAAAAGTGAGTTGGAATCATTATTAAAGGAATTGGCCATGCCCTTTGCGCAAATAGACATTCAACATCAGATTATTGAGCCGGCAGAAAACGGCATGGATAAAATAATCATTTTGTTTAGTGCAAATGCAGGTATTACACCGGACGAAATAAAAAATGTGGCATCAGGAGGAGAATTTTCTAGATTGATGTTTTGTATTAAGTACATGCTTGCAGGTAAAACATCCCTTCCTACTATAATATTCGATGAGATCGATACTGGAATTTCAGGTGAAATCGCATTGAAAATGGTATCGATGATGAAAGAAATGGCTTCTCGCCATCAGGTGGTTGCCATCACCCATTTACCTCAAATTGCTGCAAGTGGCAATGAGCATTACTTTGTATATAAAGAAAATGTGAATGGGAGGTCCTTATCAAAGATAAAAAAATTGCAACAAGAGGAGCGAGAGTCAGAAATTGCCAAAATGATTGGTGGCGATCACCCCACTCAGGCTGCCCTCGAAAATGCGAGGGAGTTGCTGAACCGGTAATCAGCATGAATACAAAATCCTTCTGTGCTACCAATCACATTGCTGGAAAATTATTGCAATTAACTTGCCCTCAATTGAAGTAAAAAAGCATATATTTGCCCTTACCATTTAATTTTTGATCGTAATAATAATAGAATACTATGGGAAAAATAGGAATTTTTTACGGCTCGACTGAAGGAAATACTGAAGAAGTTGCCGAAAAAGTACAAAAAGCTTTAGGTAATGCCGACGTTCACAACGTCGATTCTGCAACTGCAGATGATGTCGCTGAATATGATATTTTGATATTTGGCTGCTCAACCTGGGAAATTGGTGAATTGCAGGAAGATTGGGAATCATTCATCGATGTTCTCGATGATGTTGATTTTAGTGGAAAAAAAGTGAGTTACATTGGAGTCGGCGATGCGGATGGATATCCTGACACATTTGTTGATGCAATTGGCATAATTCATGAAAAAATTGCTGATTCAGGAGCTGAATTTTTTGGAGCATGGTCTACTGATGACTACACCTTTGATGAATCAAAAGGAGTAGTAGATGGAAAATTCCTTGGCCTTGTGATCGATGAAGACAATGAATCAAACAAAACCGATGGTCGCGTTGCGGCTTGGGTGAAACAAATTAAAGGTGAATTAGGCCTTTAATTCAAAATTATAGTAAAAGCTGTCTGGCCAAAAGAATTTTGACAGACAGCTTTTTATTTTTTAGAATTCTCAATATTTGTGAGAATTTTTTAAACTATTTTTTTGAAAGCTGACAATTGTCAATTTTTTTAACAAAGAGTCTGTCTACATTTGTAAGAAGACTTGAGGTAGAGGGAAATGACTACAGAAACAATAAGTAGTTCCATAGAACATTCGGGGGTAATAAAAGAGATTACTCCTAATACAATAAAAGTGAGCCTGCTCAATGTCTCGGGGTGTGCTTCTTGCCACACAAAATCCACTTGTTCCGTATCTGACGTTGATAATAAAATTATTGATGTGGTCAATACGGGAGAAAAATTTCATGCAGGAGATAAAGTTAAAATTGCTTTTGAGAAATCATTGGGCCCATTGGCGCTACTTTTAGGGTATATCTTTCCTTTCATTGTATTAATGGCCGTGTTATTGATCTCATTATCAGTGACAAATGACGAAGTCTTTTCAGGATTAGCTTCTTTACTATCCACTGGAGTCTATTATATATTTTTAACCCTTTTTAGAAAAAAACTTAAGGACACTTTTACTTTTAGAATACTAAAAGACTGAAATAAGCTATGAGTCAAACGATTCTTTTTACCATCGGATCAATAACCATTTTGGGCTTTCTGTCTGCTGCAATTTTGTATTTTATAGCCAGCAAGTTCAAGGTTTACGAAGATCCAAAAATTGATGAAGTAGAAGCTGCTTTACCAAAAACAAACTGCGGTGGTTGTGGACATCCCGGATGTCGGGCCTTTGCAGAAGCCTGCGTAAAAGCAGACGATCTTTCAAATCTTCATTGCCCGGTTGGAGGTAATCCAACAATGCAGAATGTGGCCGGAATTTTGGGAATGGAAGTTGAAGAACGCGATCCTTACGTGGCTGTCGTTCGATGCTCCGGATCATTTGAATATCGGGAAAAAGTCAATGTCTATGATGGCACGCCAAACTGCACGATAGCTCATGGCTTATATGGAGGTGATACCGGTTGTCAAAATGGCTGTCTGGGTTTCGGAGAGTGCGTTGATGCCTGCGATTTTGAAGCCATGTACATGGATGAAAAGACAGGTCTTCCTGTTGTCATTCAGGATAAATGCACTGCCTGTAATGCCTGCGTAAAAGCATGCCCGAGAGACATCATGCAATTGCGTCCGATGGGTCGAAAAAACAGAAGGATCTTTGTTGCCTGCATCAATACGGATAAAGGTGGCGCAGCAAAGAAAGCGTGCGAAGTTGCCTGTACAGGGTGTAGCAAATGTGAAAGTGAATGTAAATACGACGCAATTACTATTGAAAATTATCTCGCTTATATCGATCCTGAAAAATGCAAACTTTGCCGTAAGTGTGCACCAGTTTGCAAGTCCAACTCGATTCATGAGATCAATTTTCCTCCAAGAAAAGAACAACCTGAGAAAGAGGAACGGGTAAGAAAAGAACGGCCTGAACGAAATAATTCACCAGTAGCAACAGATACTATTGTCCTCGAAAAAGAGGCTGAAGTGGATGTAGTAGAAATGGTGAAAAAAGCCAATGAAGAGAATTCAAATGAATCAAACTCAGAAGATAAAGCATAAAAGTTGATGAGTTTAACGATAAATAATGTCAAGACTTTTCCAATGGGTGGTGTCCATCCTAGTGAAAATAAATATACTGCGGACAAACCAATAGAAAAACTGGCGGTTCCCAGTCAGGTCACAATTCCGATCTCTCAGCATATTGGAGCTCCTGCTAAACCAATAGTTGAGCAAAGAGATAAGGTAAAGGTAGGCCAGGTGATTGCTACAAGCTCAGGATTTGTGTCTGCAAATATCCATGCTACCATATCAGGAACTGTCGCCAAAATCGACAAGGTAATGGATTCGACAGGTTATAAACGAGATGCCATTATCATTAAAGCGGGTAAGGACGACGAAGAATGGGATGAGAGCATCGACCTAAGTACAGATTTGGTTTCCACCATCTCGCTTAGTCGGGAAGAAATAATAAAGAAAGTTGCCGAGGCTGGTATTGTCGGTCTGGGGGGCGCAACGTTCCCGTCTCATGTAAAGTTATCTGTTCCAAAAGGAAGAACCGCAGAGTATCTCATTTTAAATGGCGTGGAATGCGAACCTTATCTCACTGCTGACCATAGGTTAATGTTAGAAAAAGGGGCAGAAATCGTTGTTGGAGCAAAAATATTAATGAAGGCCCT
>JAHEMV010000332.1 GCA_024643455.1 Cytophagales bacterium | reverse complement strand
AACGCATACATTAAACATATCATAGGTGAGCCTTTCGGAACCATTACTGGACGGATACAAGCTACTGATCCAAGTGGAAATTTGATATTTGATGATCAGGGACGTGCTGTTGCAGCTCCTGAATTTGTGCCAATAGGATATGGTGTGGCTCCATGGGCAGGTGGTCTTAATAATGCATTTTCATACAAAAATTTCAGCCTCGAATTCTTGATTGACTTCAAAGCTGGCGGAGATATTTTCTCAGGAACCAACTTGCGTATGACTCAAAATGGAAAGACAGAGCAATCTATAATTGGTAGAGCAGGAGAAACTCCACTTCATATTACTGGTGTAACCAATACCGGAACAGCTGAAGCTCCTGTTTGGTCGCCTGTTGATCGTGACCTTTCTCCTTATGAAGCACAACAGTATTGGGGTCGATTGGGAGATCAGTCAAATGGTATTTCTAGTGCCTGGATCTATAGTGGTGATTTCTGGAAATTACGACAATTGGTATTTGGTTATAACTTCCCAAGAAAAATGCTAGCTAATACGCCAATTCAGAAGGTTAATTTATCTTTTGTTGCCAGGAACTTGTGGGTGATTAGCAAACATATCGATAACGTTGATCCGGAATCTGCCTATTCAGCAGCTGCTGGTGCACAAGGATTAGAGTATTTTGCTTTGCCAAGTACACGTAGCTACGGGTTTAACTTAAGCATTGGTTTTTAATCAAAAATGAATAAGAAAATGAAATATATAAATAAAATAGTTCTATGCATTCTGGCCTTAATCGCTCCATTGGCCGCTTGCGATACAGAAGAACTGCATGATTTGAATATAAATCCACAGGCGCTAAATGAAGTGAATTTGAACTTCGTATTTTCAGCAGTAGAACTTAGTGCTGCCACAAATGGATTTTCGGGCGACAACTGGTATCTGAATGGACGAACCAATCTTGGTTACACCGCTTATTTTGTTCAGCAAATGTCCAGCACAGGAACTGGCCTTAACACCGCTGGTGACAAGTATATGGATAATGATGAAGGATGGACTGCACCATGGGAATTTTGGTATGGTGACATGGCAAAACAAATGCGAATTATATTCAAAGAGTCCGGTGAAGGAGGATTTGAAGAAGGTCGAAGGAAAAATACTGTCGCTGCAACCAAAGTGTTGTGGGCGCTTACATTCCATCGTCTGACCGATTTTTATGGTGATATTCCGTATACCGAGGCAGCCCTTGGAACCGAAGGTACATTTTCTCCAAAATACGATACTCAGCAGTCCATTTATATGGATCTTTTGCAAAAGCTTAGTGAAGCCAGCTCAGAATTGAGCACCTCAAATCCGGATGATGGTTTCTCTCAGGCAGATTTCGTTTATAATGGTGACGTAGCAAAATGGAAAAAATTCGCCAACTCGCTGATGTTGCGTTTGGCAATGCGTATTTCCAATGTTGATGCAACCAATGCAGCAAAATATGCAACTCAAGCAATACAAGGTGGCGTGATGACCAGCAATGATGATAATTTTGTTGTACCAATGGCAACATCTCCGTCAGTCTGGGTCAATCAAAATGGTTTGGTTAGGCAATTTGTTGATGGTAGCCACCCACGTACATTGAGCAAAACCTTTATTGACTTCCTAAAAGGAGATAATGCTGCCAGTACAGCTGATGATGATCCTCGTTTGATGATCATTACTAGTGGATTTAATGGCGAAACTGATCCATTATTGCAAGAAGGTATGCCAAATGGTTTGGATGGTCAAACACTTGATGATTATACCGGTCAGCCAAACACAATTCAAACAGAATGGTTTTCACAACTTAATGACAAGTTTTTACAACTGGATGAGCCTTATATGCTGATGAACGTAGCAGAGGTAGAATTCCTTTTAGCTGAAGCTGCAGAAAGAGGAATTGGTGGCGCGACTAATGCAAAAACACATTATGAGAATGGTGTAAGAGCAGCAATGCAAATGTACCCTGTATATGATGCTTCTTTTGTAGTGGATGATGCTGCTGTTGATGCTTATCTTGCCGCTCATCCTTATACCGCAGGTAGTGCTAATGCATTGGAAATGATTGGAGACCAAATGTGGGCTAGTAAGTTCATGAACTGGTGGGATTCCTGGAGTGATTGGAGAAGAACAGGATATCCTGTTTTAGTTCCTGTGACTTACCCAGGAAGTGCAAGCCCTGGATATATTCCAACAAAACTTAGGATTCCAGCTCGTGAATCAGCAACTAATTTGGAAAACTACAATGCAGGTGCAACTAAGCCTGACGATCCAAAAGGAAAAGTTTGGTGGGATAATTAATCCATAAAAAAGTAAAAACCCTTGAGGAATCCTCAAGGGTTTTTTTATACTTTTATTTTTCAATCGGGAAAACCCCATCACCTTTCGAACCCATATAAGCTCCCCATATCATTGGTTTTTTCAGCTTTATTGAAGAGGATATTCGTCTTGCCCGCATCCCTAGAAAAGAAGTCAAAAACGAGCCGTCGTTAAAGTATTGGGCATATACAATGTCCAGATATCCATCATCATCCAGGTCACCGATCCATGGCGTTGTGAATATGTTTTTAAATTTTTGTGCTTTATCAATGACATTAATTTCATGTTTTACAAAATCGATGGAAATAAGTTGATTTTCCAGCGTGGAGCTTATCTGCTCAACAAAACCACGTGAACAATCATAGTTATTGATGCTTATAATCGCATCGTCAATCCCATCTTTATTGAAATCATATACAACCGGAGATGAAAATCCAGTGCAACCAATGGAATCTATAAATTCAATATTTCCATTCTTTCCGTTAAATAACACCTGTAAAGAGCCTTTACTATCTGGCCACTGTCCTCTACTTACGAAAGTAAAAAAGTCCGGTATGTCGTCATCAGTAAATTGACCAACCGCAAAACTATTGCTGGATTCTGTATCTTCAATTTTTTTACTCCATATCGTTTTTAGTGTTTTCCCATCAATCGCTAAGGCCTTGCTTCCATGAGAAATCGCAATAACATCATAAAATCCATCTGCGTTTACATCGGCTACAACAGGAGGCGCTATAAATCCATGCCCTTTTTCAGATGCTATCACGTTGGCACTGGATATATTTTTATTCATCAGGTCATTTAAAGTTGTTAAATAAAGATGACCATCTATTCTTTCCCCACCGGACCCAAATACAATATATACCTCTTCGCTCCCGGGTTGGCTATATGCAACCGGTGACATGTAGGATTCTTTTCCATCAGGCATGGTATCAGCTGCTATTATTGCGCCATTCTTTGAGTCAAAAAGCATTAATACACCAGGCTCCCTCCCTTTCTCTGTATTCGCTGGGGCTAAAAAATTACCCCCATTAACAGCCAATACATCGTTTAATCCATCACTGTTTTGATCTGGAACCAATACACAATTGTAAAAATTGAATCTGACCAATTTTAAAATTGAATCATCTTCATATCCAATATTGAATTCCCAAATCATATTTCCATTACTTCCATCGATCGCCTTTAGGACTGCAGATCTACCTCCGATAAATATATCTTCAATACCATCCCCCGTAACGTCATAGAACGCAGCTGAGCCAAATACCTGGTCATTTGATTCCTGTTGCCAAAGTAGTTCTCCGTTTGCTCCGTCGAAAGCAATTATCCCTTGTTCCGCGAATTGAAACTCATTTTTACCTGCACCTAACACTAAATCCAGTATGCCATCTTTATTTAAATCAGACGCTCTAAAAGATGATTGAGATCCAATTATAGGAATATTTTTCTCCCATTTCAATTCGGATTTCCGTTGTGTGCAACTATTTATAAATACAATCAGTATGCAACAACTTATAGTCGCAAGTTTAAAATAACTCATATGTAATCGATTTTATTATTTTTTCTATTTAACCTATCTTTTATAAAGATGCAGAAAAAATGTTCTGGAATGTACCCGACAAAAAATAAAGTGCTAATAAATTAATACTCCTTTTTCTTTATATGGGAGTAATAGTTGATCGGCAGAATCAAGTTCTGTAACCATAATATTCAAACTTTCAATTTCACACACTTTAAATGGTTGTCTGGTATTTAATTTTTTGGAAATTACCATAGATACTACTTTGTTGGACGCTTTAATCATGGCCTTTTTTATGGTTGTCTCCTGCCTGTTCGCTTCGGTAAGACCGTTCTCAGTATCCACGCTGGTTATACCCAAAAAACACATGTCAGCATGGATCTCAACTAATGATTCCAAAGCCTGAAAACCTATAGTAGTATGCCCTTGTCTTAAAATATTCCCACCTAGCAGAACGCCATCCACATGAGGATATTCGCATAATTTAGATGCTACCGGTATGGAATTGGTGAAAATTGTCAGTTTCATATCCAAAGGCAGGAGGTTGACTAGTTGCAAATTTGAAGTACCGCCATCAATAATCAATACCATACCTTCCTTTATAAGATCCAAAGCTTTTTTGGCAATATTATGTTTCGTCTGAATCTCAATCACTTCTCTTTTTTCAAAACTTGGAATGTACGAAAGGGTAGATGCACCTCCACGAACTTTTCGCAAATTCCCGCTTTTTTCCAACTCGTTCAAATCCCTTCTTATGGTATCTTCAGAAACATCCAGGATATCACACAAGGTGGACGACTTTATACGGTTGTGTGCCCGTAATTCATCTAGAATAATGCTATGCCTTTCAATTTTTAACATAATCGAACATGCAAAAAGTAGTATTTTGCGAAGTTACAAAAAAATTAGGCTCTTTATTTCAATTGTGTAGGCCTGATTACAAATTTCATTATAATAAGTAATTCGAATCAATTGAAAATAAAAAATGATGACTATTTCGAATAATAATTCATCCCACTAATTATGGGAATTTGAAATGATCTTGATAATTATGGACTTATTTTGTCTTCACCTTTTTATTTGTGAAATCAAACCTTAAATACTCAAGAAGACTTATATTTCTATTGTTCAAAATTTAAAGAAGCAGTAATCTGCGAAATTGATTGGGTAAAAGCCAGGTAACAATTTATTAAGATGATTAGGGTTAAATAAAATTTACCCTAAACCAAAACTACCACTCGAAATTCGTGGTAGACATCTTAAAAAAATAATGTGAGGTTGGAGAGATAAAAAGGGGTAATTTAATGCCTGTTGAAGGAATTGAATAAAACAATTCCTATTTCAATGACAGCGTATTAAAATATTATTTGCTCATTTCAACCAGTTCACCGGAATCCAGCACATAATACTTGGTATTCGGATCCGTTGATTTTTTCAAGGGAATGTATTTGATCTTAGTCGTTTCCAGTTGTTTTTTCTTTTTAAATGGCTTAACGAAATTGGTTAAGAAAACTACCATCCAAACCAAAGAAATCAGGTAAAGTATAAATAAGATCATAGCTAATTATATTTAAGGTTTTGTTTCTATTTGTATAGTAAAGGTAATCTGAGGCTATTGATCAAACTAATGAAGTAAAATATCCATAGCACCCTTGTAAGATTTTAATATTTTAGGTAACAAATAGCTTATTTAATACGAATACCACCTTTCATTTTTTACCGAAGACCATTTCAAGTACTATGAGCTTCTATCCTTAATTGCTTTGAACTTTCTATTCAAAAACCAGTATTTCAGCGATTTATAATTTAGGTGGTTATTAGTAAGAATTTCAATTCGCGAAAATACCATTCAAAGAATATAAATCACCGTTCAATAAACATTGCATTTTCTACATGTGTAAATATTAGTGACGTAGCAGAATTATACAGGATTTACGTGCAAAATGTGTTATACACCTGTTCATTTCAAAAATTAATTCACTTAAAAATCCATGCCTTCTTTTTTTTTAAATTTTGGATAATAGTGCTATTTCGTTGCATTAATCCACTTTTTAATAAATTTTAAAAATACACATCACTTGCACACCTACTTTGATGCATCTAAATTTGAAGGCAGAAATAAATTATTTGAATATGGATGTGAAACTTCTGAAAACAATATGTGAAACTGCCGGGGCACCTGGATTTGAAAAGCCAATTCGCGATTTGATTATAGAAAAAATTGCCCCTTATGTAGATGAATATCATATCGATAATCTTGGAAATCTCATCGCCCTTAAGAAAGGATCAATAGTTGATTCAGATAAGC
>JAHEMV010000331.1 GCA_024643455.1 Cytophagales bacterium | reverse complement strand
CCAACGACTACTTTTCCAACCTCAGAAACAACCTGCGTGATTTTTTGCCGGTGATCTTTTTTTAAATCAATGTTTTCTTTCTCCATGAATTTCTGACTATGCTAAAAACATAAGTTTTGGGCTACAAATTAAATAAAATCTAAATTAAAAAACGGTGCTAAGATGAAATGATTTATTGTGGAAGTTTGGCTATTTATTCAATGGTAAAAAAACTCCAAACGAAACATCTGGAAAAAATGATCCCTCTGTGATGATCCCTCCAGCATGTAGATTAACAATGTATTTAGTCCCAATCGTTTTGTTATAGACTATTTCAGGGCCATATCCAGGTTGTATTGTACTTTCCTTTTCACTTTCAAACCAGAGCAAATGATGGTATCTACAACCCAATCCTATTCCTGTATTTCCGAGGAAAAATCCCCCGCCTGCATTAGCAGAGTTGATGATAACTGAAGACTGTATGGCTGCTGCCAAATAAAACCGATTAATATCTTGGGTTTTATAGATATATTCCAATTCAATGCCAAAAAGGAAAACCAACCCCACTTTTGCTCCCAGATAAAAATTATTATTACTACTTTGAATCCGGCCAGATTGCTCAGGGAACGTATTAGTGGTGGGATTTTGGGCGATACTGTTTAAAAAAGGTATAGTAAGCAACAAGACGATTAAACTTGTCCTTTTAAAAGAAAAAGTTATCCAATCCATGCCAACCCAAAAAAAATTCAACATTGCTAATTGACCAATATTCCAACAATTAAAATTACTGAATAGTAGGCAATAAAGCATTCTTTGAATTCAATTAAATAATAAAGCCTGCATGAATTATCATGCAGGCTTTATTATTATGTGATAGGTCTGTGTCCTATACCTTGGTTTCAGACGAAAATTTTCGAGAAGCAAAGAAGCCAGCCATAAGTCCCAAGCCACCACAGATAAAGATCATTGCTCCATATGCAACATCTTCATCCATTCCAGTCATTTCCAATAAACTTGCCAATAATATACCGACACCAATTCCAATAGCGAGAAAAGATATGGTAAGGGCCACAATTCCAAACCCATTTTTACCCGGGCCAGATTTGAAGAGGGTTGCGTCAGCACCTTTTTCGATTAGAGCCAATCGTTCTTTGTTTCTTGTAGTAAAATATACATACATAACACCAAAGAAAGTACCGAATACAATTAAAGGGATTAATACATCTTCCATTTTATTTGAATTTTTAAGTTTTATACATTTTGAAACCTTTGACGCTACAAGATTCTGAACGGTTACAAAAAGTTGAAAAAAATATTTTGTAACTTCATAGATAAAGCAGGCGTCTAATGTCAAAATGAAGTATCAGGAAGACAGCTTTTATATAAATAAAGTGCTGAAAGGCAATTTGCCATCATTTGCGATTTTGATAGAAAAGCATAAGGGAATGGCCTATACGCTTGCTTTGCGTATTGCGAAAAACCATGAAGATGCTGAAGAGATTGCCCAGGACGCGTTTTTAAAAGCATATAATTCATTAAGTTCATTTAAGCAGGAATCCAGATTTTCTACATGGTTATATAAAATTATTTACAATACAGCTATTTCCAGGTTTAGAAAAAAACAATTAGATCAAACGTCCTTAGAGGACATGTCTATTCCGGATTCTTTGCATGAAGATGATCATGATGGTCTTGATATTATGCACTTGCGTGAACGAAAGAAAATAATTTCAACCGCTATTACAAGGCTAAAAGAAGAAGAAGGTGTGGTTTTAACGCTATTTTACTTGAGTGAAAAAAACATTAAGGAGATCGAAGAGATCACCGGATTTACGGATTCAAATATTAAAATTCTCTTGTACAGGGGTAGAAAAAAATTATTATTTGAGTTGAAAAAGATATTGAAGGAAGAAATCGTTGATATATTATGAGCTTGGAAGAAATAAAAAAAGACCCATTCATAAAGTCTTTGTTAGACGAAGGAGGCATAGAAGAACCATCTGGTCGGTTCACACATCAAATTATCGATGCCATCAAAGCCCAGTCGAAAGCAAATCCCTTTGTATATAAACCTGTGATTAGCCGCAATGCATGGCTGGTGATTGCTTTTTTGGGAGTTTCACTATTTTTCTATTTGATGTTTGGAGCTTCCTCCGAAGCCCAGGGATTAAATTTATATGGATATTCATTGAATCTTGATGCGTCAAAAATCCAGGGATTCCTGAGTAAAATTGTTTTTTCCTTTAAGCTTACTCCGATTTTAAAGACTTCGTTTTTAGCGTTAGCCTTTTTTACTTTTGCTAATCTTATCCTATTTGAGTTGAGAAGTAGATCCTTCCTTAAATAAAAATTTTAATTAAAGGAGATTGTAACCTTGCTATTCGATTTTAGTCCTACACTATTCTGAGTTTACAATTAATATTAAAAAGGGAATTCTTTTTCAAGATACTTTTCATTTCCGGCTAGTATTCTTTCATCTTTTATAAATTTGGTGCCATTTTCAAATTATGTCTCGCATAATCCAACTCTACAAAAATGCCTTTGGTGGCTTATCCCGTCCAGCCTGGATGCTGGCAGTGGTCATGCTGATCAATCGCAGCGGGACTATGGTTTTGCCTTTTTTAGGAATATATCTGACAAGTAAACTAAATTTCTCCTTGGAACAGGCTGGTGTAGTTCTAAGCTGTTTTGGCATTGGTTCAATGGCAGGATCATTTTTAGGAGGTTGGCTCACCGATCGATTTGGTAACTTCTATGTGCAAACATTGAGCCTGGTGCTTGGAGGCATCATGTTTATCCTAATATCATTCGTTACTGAATATTATCATTTGGTATTTGGAATACTGATCCTGAGTACCATAGCAGAAAGCTTTCGTCCTGCAAATTCTTCATCAGTCTCATTTTATGCCAAACCAGAAAATATTTCAAGGGCCTTTTCACTCAACCGGATGGCCATAAACCTTGGTTTTTCCATCGGGCCAGCAATTGGCGGATTGCTCGCTGCCTTGTCCTTTAAATGGTTGTTTATAGCCGACGGAACAACATGCATTGCCGCCGGCCTATTCTTCTATTTTTACTTTAAAAATGTAAAAAAGAACAAACCTTTTGAAGATGATCTGGGGCTCCCAAAGCCCGTAACAAAATCGGCGTATTCAGATCGACGGTTTTTAGTTTTTGCAGTGCTAACGAGTTGTTTTGCCATACTTTTTTTCCAGTTATTTTTTACACTGCCTTTGTATTACCGGGATGTGTATCACTTGTCGGCGGGGAAAATAGGAGCATTGCTTGCTCTAAATGGAATAATCGTTTTTAGCCTGGAAATGATTATGGTTTATATTTTGGGAAAGAGTTTTCAAATTCACAAACTCATTTTCCTGGGGCTTTTGCTCGTTGGTGCAGGCTTTGTTATTTTAAATCTGGTTCAGGCTTCTATCATTTTAGTTCTTGGAATGTTCGTATTGAGTATTGCAGAAATTTTTGCTATGCCATTTATGGTGACGTTTGTAGTTCAGCGATCAGGCATTAAAAACCGAGGTTCCTACATGGGGTTGTATTCATTTGCATTTTCCGCTGGCCATGTTTTTTCCCCAATAATTGGCACTTTTATTATTGGACACCAGGGATTTGAAACCCTCTGGTGGGTTTCTGGTATAGCCTCCATATTTGTTGCAATCGGCTTTTGGTTTGTGGCTAGGGAATAGGTTTTTTATTCTTTGATTCCGAGATCACCTTTTCATTCCCATAAATATCAGCTACACCACCGGCTACAATAAATTTCATTACTTCAGATGCAGGAGCATTGATCAATTTTATTGCTTCCTTGGAAACCAGATAAGTTTCGCCTGTAAAAGTATAGCTAAAGGGGACATAAACCGCAACCAGATCATTTGTTCCAAAAGCTTCCAGGTTGGTATTGGTGATAAAACCAATTCGATGCATGTTGTCATTGGAATTGATTTTAAACATAACTGGCTTGTTAAACTTCTTTTCTTTTCCTACAAAAGCAGAAAAGAAGTCCTTGATGGCAGAGTAAACCAACTCAAGTAATGGAATAGTATGAATTATTTTAGAGAAAAATAATTTGAATGGTCTGGCAATGATTGTTTGACCTATATATCCTAATGCCGTCAGGAAGATGAGCATGATGAGCACTCCCAAACCTGGCACAGGTCTTCCAATCATCACAGAAAGATGCTCCTGAAGGAGGTTATCTGAAAAATCAAAAATTAGAAAAATTACATATATCGTAATACTGATAGGGGCCAGGTACAAAAGACCCTGAAAGAAGTAGCTTGTTAGTTTCTTCATGAAAAATAATTTAAACTGTAAAGGTAGACTTTAATTGATTTAAATTTTTGGTCACATTTCGATTTTTGATTTCCGAATACGAATAATTGCCTCATATCTGAATTATTTTACTATTTTGGATGAAATTTTTCTAAACCTCAAAAACTACGTACTATGAGCCCTTATTTAGCAGAATATATTGGCACCATGATTTTGATCACTTTTGGCGGTGGTATTGTGGCTGGCTCCAATCTTAAAAACACTTATTCTGAAAACGCTGGTTGGTTAACTGTGTGTATCGCCTGGGGACTTGGAGTAATATTTGGAATATATGCTGTTGGAGAAATCAGTGGCGCACACCTAAATCCAGCAGTGACGCTAGGTTTCGCTATTGTGGGTGATTTTCCATGGTCAGACGTACCCGGATATATAATTGCTCAGGTTCTGGGTGCGATGACAGGTGCCACGATCGTTTGGATTTTTTATAAGGCGCATTGGAAAAAAACTGAAAATCAAGGTGCTAAACTAGCTGTTTTTTGTACTTCTGGTGCTGAACCATCCATGCCAAATAACTTTGCCAGTGAAATTATTGCTACTTTTTTTCTCATGTTTGGGCTTTCATTTATTGGGGCAAACAATTTTACTGAAGGACTTAATCCTATAGTGGTTGGCGCTTTGATCATGGCAATCGGTTTTTCTCTTGGCGGAACAACTGGATTTGCCATTAATCCAGCACGTGATTTTGGGCCCAGGCTCATGCATGCAATACTTCCAATAGAAGGTAAAGGAAGCTCTAATTGGGTTTATGCCTGGATACCAGTACTCGGCCCGGTTATAGGCGGTATGACAGGCACACTCTTTTTCAAAGCGATTTTTGATGGAGTATGGGGAATTCCATTTTGGGTATTTTCAGGAATGTCACTTACAATAATCATATATTCTGCGGTATATAAACGACCTGTAGAGGCATCAAAGGAAAGCACATAATATATTATCTGCATATCAAAAAAAGGGACTCGATTTTAATATGAAGTAGTTCTTTTTCTGAGAACAATAGTAATGTCGGATTATAGACAGAGGCTTTCTTTAGGTTTTAGCAACTTTCCAACGTGAAACCTAAGTGCATTTTCAAATCAATACTAATTTTAAAGAATCGAAATATGACTTCTATATCGTTACCTTTGTAATGATTATGGGAATCCTGCTATTGTCCATCTATGCGATTTGCATGTTTTTTATTTTGTTGTTTAGCCTCGGACAGCTACATCTCACTTTTTTATACAAAAAGCATCAAAAATCCATAAAGGAGCTTTTACCCAAAACACATATTCAAAAAAAGTATCCATTGGTTACTATTCAGTTGCCAATCTATAATGAAAAATATGTTGTGGAAAGGTTGCTCGATGCGGTAATAGCAATCGATTGGCCAAAATCATCACTCGAAATCCAGATTCTAGATGATTCAACCGATGAGACAAGTACGATCATTCAGCAAAAAATCGCTGAAGAAAAATTCATGGATTTTGACCTGTTTCATATTCGCAGAAAAAACCGAAAGGGGTACAAAGCAGGAGCGCTTCAGTTGGGATTATCTGCTTCTCGCGGTGAATTTGTTGCAATTTTCGATGCAGACTTTGTGCCTCATCGTTCATTTCTAAACGAGACTATTCCAGAATTTGATAATCCAGCGATTGGCTTGGTTCAGACAAAATGGGAGCACCTCAATAAGGATTACTCCATAATCACCAAACTTCAGGCTTTTGGTTTGAATGGCCACTTTCGGGTAGAGCAGACTGGTCGTAATGAAGCCGGCAGTTATATCAACTTCAATGGAACTGGAGGCATTTGGCGTAAATCCTGTATTTTGGATTCTGGTGGTTGGCAGACCGATACCCT
>JAHEMV010000330.1 GCA_024643455.1 Cytophagales bacterium | reverse complement strand
GACAATTGCCGAAGTGAGATCACTAAAACAATCCTGAATTAGGGAACTGAATTTGATGTGTCCAAGATTTTCACCGTGCGTTGTCGAATCTTTCATGTCCAAAAACATAAAAATCCTGGTTTCCACACGGGGATTATGATATTTTCCTAAGATCAAATTAATCATAATCCTCGCCCCAAATTTGGACTTTACTACCTGAAAGAAATAGATCAAGAGACTAACGATACTGGAATAAATCAACCAAAGGTATGAATTTGATGAAAAGATAAATGGCAAAATATTTACCTGTAATTCTCTCATTTGGTTAGTGGCAATTATTAGGATGACAAGACTAAAAATTGCCAATAAGATCTGAGAAGCACTTTTTAGGATAATAATTTTCCAATAAGAAAGCCGATGTATTTTATCCGTATCCAGTAAAAAATCCATAACACCAAACAGAATACCGATCGAAGTTCCAAATACGATCATCTGTAAGTTAAACTGTAATACATCAAAGGGGATAACACGCTCAAAAGCAGGCAATGATTCCACTCCCCATGAGCGGATAAAACCAAATAAATAGGCTGCCGCCACCCAGATTATCCAGGATAAGAATATGGAATTGAGCAGAGCATACAATTTTCGTCTTCGCAGGGTCATAGTGTTTATTAATTGAGTTCGGCTGATACCTTAATTTTTGCTATTTTTTGGTTTATTTACAACCTGCTTCACTTCAGGCTTTAATTCTTTAACTTTTTTCGCCGGTTTATCATTGAATTCCGATTGCTCTTCATTTCTCTTAATGTGAAGATCGCGTTGTGGAAAAGGAATTTCGATTCCTGATTCTTTAAAAGCTTCATCTATGGCCATTCCAACTTCACTTTTTGTCACCAATCCATCTTCAAAATGCGTCCAGAAAAGCACTCTAAAGTCCAGAGAACTTTCACCAAAACCAATAAAAATGATAGAAGGTGAAGGATTTTTTAATATATGTCCTTGTTTTGATACCACCTCGTTTAGAATTGCTAATACTTTTTTTGTATCAGAACCATAAGCGACACCAACTAAAATTTCCTGCCTTCGTCGATGGTCCGATAATGTCCAGTTTATCATTTCATTAGAAACTAAATTACCGTTGGGTACGATTACCTCAGCACCATCAAACGTGCGTATGGTGCTGGCCCTTATTCCAATATCTTTGACCTCTCCCATCAGATCCAGGGTTGCAATCTGAATGACATCTCCAACTTGTAAGGGTCTTTCAAAGGCAATGATTAATCCGGAAACCAGGTTATTAAAAATATTTTGCAATCCGAAACCGATACCTACTCCCAATGCTCCAAATACAATGGCAATATTACTCATATCAATTTTCGCAGCTCCAAAAGCCAGAATAAAACCAATACAAATCAACGACAACCTTACTAAGGTGGAAATTGTTCCAGGTACTCCTCTGGGCAGATCAAAATGCGTTAGTATTTCGTCCTGGAGAATAAATCGTGTAAACTTTGCAAATAATAATGAAATCCATAATGTTATGAAAAAGGCAAGGAAACTTCCAATGGAAACGGCAATGGATCCAATATTCCACTCATAGGCCAAAAAGTCTGCAATCCATTTGTATATAGGTTCATATATCAAATATCCTGTAAAGGTGATATAAAGCCAGTATAAAATGGTTGACCACCTGATGATCTTATAGGTTTGTTTTTTTACCTCAATGGCATAATTCTGGATTATATTTAAACTTGCAATAGCATTATGCTGAAGCAATAGGGCGAACAAACTTCTAAGAATAATGGCACAAGCATATATTATTGCTCCCCCATAAATCATAAGAAGTGTCCCTCGTGATAATACCCTTGCTAATATCATACTTCCAATTATGTTTGATAATATCGACAAGCTCAATAGAAATAAACTCAACCGGACAATTGTGAATATAAAAATCCAGTTCACCCTTGGATTAGCATCTTTCAACTCCTCTCTCTTTCCAATTAAAGAAACCAATAATGCTATGGTGAGGATATCAAGGAATAAAAAAGTTGTTCGTTCAATGACAACCAGATCAGAAAAATAATTTCCTGCCTGACTAATAATGATCACGCCTCCAACGATAAAAAAATACTTCTTTTCAACCTTATTAATTAAACCGGGTAATAAGGTAAGTATTGGAAAAGCCAACAGTATATTAAAATAAATTAAAACATCAGAAGGCGCATTTGGGTAGATCAATTTGGATAAGAGTAATGCAATAATCAATGAAGATGAAATGGGCTTTGAAATCACATACAATGAATTTTTTACAATCTCATCTTTTTTATCATCTGACCATTGGGAAACATCGGCCTTTAAAAAGTAAAATAGAAACAGTAAAAAAACGAATAACAATAAGTGGATAAATATATTTTCTCTGTTGTTCTGTTTAAAAATTTTCAAGCCTTCATTATGCTTTTTAACAATTTTTATAACCTTATCCTTTAGACTTGAATGCTTAGTAACTGAACCAAACATTTTCCAGATCGGAGGGCTACTGATAGAAAATATTTTGTTGCGGTAGGAATCCTCAGTTTTTGAAATAGAATTCAACACGTCATCAACAAAAATCAATACTTCGGTCAATTCATCTTGCCTGGTTAAAAATGCATTATTCCGTTCAGTGAGCATTTTATCAAGATCATTGATGTCTTTTAAATTTGTTTTAATTCTTTCCGTAACCTGGGCAGGAAGATTCTCATTGCCATCCAAGTTCTGGGTCTTTTCCCATCTGGTCTTTAAGTCTACCAGCTGCTCTTTCATCTTATTGATTTCTACAGTTTTATCCATATAAATCGTTCTCCATCCATCTAATTGTCCCCTGTTCAGACTGAAATCGTTTTTCAAACTCTCACTTTGCTTGAGATCCATATATTCTATTTCATCCAAATCAAATTCTTCTCTTTGTTGTATATAAATTTTCAGTTTATTAGGAATCACGCTATCCAGCTCTATATCCGCTTTGGATGGATTCATTTTACTTTTAATATCCCGAACTATATTGAGCGTATTTTCAGTTTCAGTGCCGATATTGGAAAGCAAAATTGGCTCAACAACCTTGATGGTGTCTTTTTGAAGCATTTTCGGAGGCTCCTGACTCCATGCCAAATGAAAACTGATAAGGAAAAAAAATCCAAAAATTAGCGAAATTGACTTGCTATATATGAATTGTGCCATGTGTGGATTCCTAGTATTTTAGAATTAATGAATGCAAATTTAATTTTTAAAGTCTGATTTTCAATGATTTAAGGATTAAATGCAATATTGGAATAAAAATAAATATCATTCAATTTAAACCTTTCCCTACAGATTTACTCTAAGTTCCGAAACAAGGTAAACTTTAACTTTTTAAATTTTAAGAACATGAGAAAGGGATTCATTTTATTAGCGGTTATTTTCGGGACGACCTATTTTGCTATGGCTCAATCTACACCACATATTGGAAAACGACAAATCAATCAATCAGCTCGAATAGCTGATGGCGTGGCAAACGGGGATTTGACTCGTCATGAAACCAAACAATTGCATCGTCAGCAAAAGCATATCAGACAGGAAAAAAGAATGGCAAAGGCTGATGGTGTAGTAACTCATCAGGAACGTGCTCACATCAGAAAAGACCAACGCATTGCAAATAAGTCAATTTATAGACAAAAAAATGATTTGCAAGAACGACTTTAGTTATCATAATTCGGGAGTTTTGAAAAAGGCCTTGATTGAAATCGAGGCTTTTTTTATGGAATTTTGGAGGTTAATCTATAGATAACGCCTCAATACCTGTTCGACTCCGCTAAGGTAGGATTGCCCAAAAAGGTTCACATGAACCATGTGCGGATAGATATTATAGATCTCAACCCTCTCGTCAAACCCTGAATCAAGGGGATACCGCTCCTGATAAGAATTATAAAAATTTGGATTAAAACCGCCAAACATCTGTGTAAATGCGAGTTCAATTTCGCGATGACCGTAATAAACAGCAGGATCAATGAGGCAAGCCATCCCATCATTACCCACCATCACATTGCCACTCCACATATCACCATGGATTAATGCGGGTTTATCAACCGGTAGTAAGTCTGGTAATCGATTATAAAATTGTCTGTAACGACGCACAAAATCATTGGAAACCATGTGGTTTTTTATTGCCAATGTCAATTGATATTCCAGTCGGTTGTGAATAAAAAAATGTATCCAATCTCCATGAACTTCATTGGGCTGGGGCAGCTTTCCGATGTAGTTATTATGGTCAAGCCCATAGCTCGATGATGTATTACTTAAATGTTGTTCAGCCAGTGAAACTCCTAAACTTTCCCAGTAATTTTTATTCGGTGAACTGCTTTCAATATATTCCAATAGCAAATAATATTTTCCTTCCAGTTTTCCATATGCATATACTTTAGGAATTTTTATGCTTCCAGCTTTCGCCAAAAGTTTCAAACCTTCCGCTTCTTTGTGAAACATGTCCTCTGGAATATCGGTTTGCCATTTAATAAAATAGTTACCCTCTGTTGTATGCAATTTCATCGCATTGTTGATACATCCTCCAGACTGGGATGCCGTGCTTTTAATCTGTATTGATTTTCCAAAGGATTTCTCTAATACAGCCTCGAAAAAAGAATTTCCAGTTAATCCAGGCATGATTATCTCAAATGATGTTCTTTTATTTCTTCTAAAAGATTTCTACAACTCCGATCCAGCATAGTGAAAACCTTCTTAAATCCATCGTCTCCTCCATAATACGGATCTGGCACATCCTGGCCTTTTCCTTTCTCATCAAAATCACGCATTAAGTATAGCTTTGCTGCGCCTTTTATGGTACTTCCTGGAAGTGCGTTCAAATGGGCATAGTTGCTTTGATCCATGGCAATGATGTAATCAAATTCTTCAAAGTCTTCACTAACAGCCTTACGCCCAAAACTATCTAAGTCTATACCATTTTCTTTTGCTACTTCTATTGACCTTGGGTCTGGACGTTCACCAATATGCCAACCGGAAGTGCCCGCAGACGCTGCAGCGATTTTATTTTCCAAACCTGCCTGTTTAAGCTGATATTGAAAAATTCCTTCCGCCAATGGTGAACGACAAATATTCCCTAAACAAACAAATAGTACTTTAACCATTTTTAATCAATAATATGAATATTCCTATAAATAAATTAATTATTCAAATAAAACGAACTTTTATATTAAAAAAGTTATATAAGGTGGTTACTAAATTTACGCTAATAGTATAAAAAATTACATAACACAAATTTATTCATACACCTGTTTAACATTTAGGTAAAGGCTCCAATAAGGAGCCTTTACTTTTTTAATTCTATCGATTGCATATACCCACATAAGGGCAATAGCTGCACTTTTTTATATCTTCAGTTTGAGTGAATGCAATCGATGGATCAAAGATCTCTTTTAACAGCGCACTCAATTCTCGTTTGTAATCTGCCAAATAAGGCATGATATTGTACACATCATTTGCTGATCTGCCATTTTTTTGCTGGATCAATGGTGAAAAATCTTCATTAAACAATTCCCTAATATTAAATAAACTAGCCTGAATTGGTAAATTGGGATAAGCAATTGGCGACTCTAAAAATAATAAACCATAAAAAAAAGTCTGGAAAACGGCCTTGTTCCGTGATTTATTTTCCCGGTCAAATAGGGAAACAATATCAGTAAAACTTTTACTATCCTGACCCGTTTTATAGTCCACAATTCGGACGACATTTTCTTTTCCTTCAATACGATCGATAATTCCCTTCATTCCCACCTTCATGGATAATTCATGAATATCAACACTTAAATCCAATACAAAGCCTTTTTTATCATCTGCTTCTACTCCCAAAATATCGAATGGCGCGCGATGTTCATCATAATCCAGTACCTTTATTATCATTTTCCGAATGATCTCCCTTGCCAAAATATTTTGCCCCGTAAACTCAAATTTTTCATCTTCCATTCCAAACTGCCTTCCAAATGCCAATCCTATTTCCTTATCAACTCTGCTTTTCAATTTAGGGATATCATCCACGGTAACTGTTCGATTCCCATCCTTGTCGAATGGCAAATAAAGTTGCTCCATGATACTATGCAAGATGTTTCCAAAAACCATAGGGTCAACTTCTTCTATCACTTCCTCTTTTTCATAAAGCTCAAGCACATATTTAAAATAAAATCGCAAC
>JAHEMV010000329.1 GCA_024643455.1 Cytophagales bacterium | reverse complement strand
GAATGTAGCAGTAAAGCTATTGCCACATATTCCGGCGGTTGAAATTGTGTTCTTCCGGTCGGTAGTATCATTGGTCTTGAGCCTAGGGATTTTAAAAGCGAGAAAAGTACCAATTTGGGGGAAGAATCATAAATTGTTAATCCTGCGTGGGGCAGCTGGTGCTATGGCTTTAATATTATATTTCAGGTTGATACAGGATATTCCATTGGCCAGCGCAACGACTATTCTTTTTCTTACTCCCGTATTTGCCTCCATTTTGGGAATTTTTTTCGTGAAAGAAGAAGTCAGGCCAGTTCAATGGATTTTTTATTTTATTTCATTTTTAGGAATCTTAATGGTTAAGGGATTTGACGAAAGAATTGCATTAATCTATTTATTGTTGGGTTTTAGTTCTTCGTTGTTTTCAGGCGTAGCCTTCAATTGTATTCGAAAATTGAATACTTCTGAGAATCCACTGGTCATTATTTTTTACTTCCCTTTAGTTACCTTACCGATCACTGGAATCTGGACGTTCTTCAATTGGGCTAGACCTGTTGGGATGGATTGGATTATTTTGATTATGGTTGGTGTTTTGACTCAGATAGCCCAATATTTCATGACCAGATCATTCCAGGTGGAAGAAATTTCAAAAGTAGCCAGCCTGAGGTATATTGGGATTATCTATGCACTTATTTTTGGGTATTTGTTTTTTGATGAAGATTTTGGTTTCCTGGTATATCTGGGTATGGCGCTAACTATTTTGGGAGTTGTCCTCAATATTTGGTTTAAACATACCCAACAAAGATTAGATAAAAATATTTTCAAGGGAAAGTTGATGAATTAATGAAAAGCGAACCACTCAATATTACTTAATTCTATTAATTTTGCCGAAGTAATTAAATCAATTTGAATTATGTCAGGACATAGTAAATGGTCGACGATTAAAAGAAAGAAAGGAGCGATTGATGCTAAAAGAGGAAAGTTGTTTACGAAACTCATAAAGGAGATTTCTATTGCTGCGCGAGAAGGAGGAGGAGAGCCTGAAGCTAATCCAAGGTTACGGCTTGCCATCACCAACGCCAAAGGGAACAATATGCCCAAAGACAATATTGAGCGAGCTATTAAAAAAGCCACAGGGACTGATGCAGATCAATATTTGGAAACAACCTACGAAGGATATGCTTCCAATGGTGTTGCAGTTTTTGTGGAGTGTTTGACGGACAATACAAACAGAACAGTATCCAATGTCAGGGCCGCTTTTTCCAAATATGGGGGCAACCTGGGGACAAATGGATCTCTGGAGTTTATTTTTGGCAGAAAAGGCGTTTTTTCCATTGAACTTGTTGATGGAATGGATGAGGATGAATTTACATTAGAAATTATTGATGGAGGAGCTGAAGATGTCACATCTGAAGATGGATACCTAACTGTAACTTGCGAAATGAGTGATTTTGGGGCAGTGCAGAAAAAACTGGAAGAGCTGGATATTGAGGCTGAAAGTGCTGAGTTACAGCGGATCCCCAATACCCTTGTAACACTTGACAATGAAGCATTTGCAAAAGTGATGAAATTGATCGATACACTCGAAGATAATGACGATGTGCAAAAAGTCTTTCATAATCTGGATATTACAGAAGCTCAGATGGAGTTGATCTAATATAGGGGCGTTTTGCCCCTTTTTATTTAAAATGAATCAATGGGAATTTTAAAAAACCTATATGGTAGTTCTCTAACCCTTCTTACCGATCTATACCAGATCACTATGGCATATGCTTACTGGAAATCAGGAATTGCCGATCGGGAAGCTGTTTTTCATTTATTCTTTCGTAAAAAACCATTTAACGGCGGTTTTGCTATTTCTTGTGGTCTCGAGGTGATCATTGATTATTTAAATGGTTTTCGTTTTGAAGATTCCGATCTTGAATATTTGAAAACCTTAAATGGGAACGATGGCAAGCCACTTTTTGATCTTGCATTCATAACCTATTTAGAAAATCTTAAGTTCTCCTGCTCGATTGATGCCATTCCGGAAGGAACTCCTGTATTTGAAAATGAACCTATGCTAAGAGTACGAGGGCCACTCTTGCAAGCGCAACTGATTGAGACTCCACTTTTAAATATTATAAATTATCAAACACTTGTGGCTACAAAAGCTGCTAGAATTTGCCTGGCAGCAAGGAAAGCGCCTGTTATGGAATTTGGATTGCGTAGAGCCCAGGGTCTGGATGGAGGAATGTCGGCAAGTCGGGCAGCTTATATCGGTGGATGCGCAACAACATCAAATGTTTTGGCTGGGAAATTAATGGGAATTCCAGTAAGCGGGACTCATGCGCACAGCTGGGTTATGGCGTTTGGGAATGAATTGGAGGCATTTGAAAAATATGCCGAAGCCATGGAAAATAACTGCATTCTTCTAGTGGATACCTATGATACCCGTCAGGGTATTATCAATGCAATTTCTATTGGAAAGGCGATGAAATCCCGTGGAAAAAAATTAATCGGAATACGCATTGACTCAGGAGATTTAGCCTATTTAAGTCAGTTAGGGAGAGAAATGCTGGACAATGCAGGTCTTTACGATACAAAAATTGTTGTAAGCAATGACCTCGATGAGTATATCCTGGAAAGCCTTCAGGATCAGCATGCCAAGTTAGATATACTTGGTATAGGCACAAAATTAGTGACAGCATATGATCAGCCAGCACTTGGTGGGGTTTATAAACTTTCAGCACTAAAGAATGAAAAGGGGGAATGGGAAAGCAAAATAAAACTCTCTGAACAAATTATAAAAATCAATATCCCGGGGATTCAACAAGTTCGTAGATTCTATGAAAATGGTATGATGATAACCGACATGATTTATGATGTTGAGTTGGGGTTCCAGGACGAACCCACAATTGTTGATCCTAATGATCCTACAAAATCAAAGAAGATTAGAACTGAGCGTTTGTATGCAGAGGATCTATTGGCGCCGATTTTTAAAGATGGGAATTTAATATATAAAAGCCCTTCATTACCGGATATCCGTAAACGAACGATAACAGAAATTGAAAAACTACATAGCGGAATTAAACGATTTGTAAACCCACACGTATATGTCGTCGGTCTGGAACAACGATTATACGAAAAACGATTGAGGCTCATACTCGAACAGCGTAAATTAATTAGTTGAAAACCCATGAAAGCTCTCGTTGTAGTCGATATACAAAATGACTTTTTGCCTGGTGGTGCTCTGGCAGTAAAAAATGGAGATCAGATTATTCCGTTGGTGAATGAACTTATGGATCATTTCGATTTTATCGTTGCAACTCAGGATTGGCACCCGGCTGATCACAAAAGTTTCGCTTCCAATCATTTGAACCACAAATCTGGCGATCAAATTTTATTGGATGGATTAGAGCAGATATTGTGGCCAGTTCATTGTGTTCAAAATACTCCAGGGGCTGATTTCGCAGCAAACCTTCAAATCGATCGATTCGATAAAATATTTCAGAAAGGATCAAATATCCATATTGATTCCTATAGTGGTTTTTTTGATAATGGTAAAAAACAGGATACTGGATTGTTTGACTATTTAGAAGAAAATCAAATTGATGAAGTTTTTGTTGTTGGACTGGCTACAGATTATTGTGTGAAATATACCGCTATGGACGCTCAGGCACTGGGGCTGAAAACAAGTGTAATCAGCGACGCCACAAGGGCAGTAAATCTTCAAGAAGGTGATTTTGAAAAAGCGTTGGAAGAAATGCGAAACAATCACATCAATGTTCTTACCTCGACCTTGATTTTGAAATAAAAAAAATGCCCGAAAGTTTCCTCCCAGGCATATAATTTATTTTTTAAATAAGGATTATTTTACAGAATCCATATATTGAACAAGGTCAACTACTTTGTTGGAATATCCCATTTCATTGTCATACCAAGATACAACTTTTACGAAATTTGGGCTCAATTGAATTCCAGCACCTGCATCAAAAATAGATGTACGTGCGTCACCGACGAAGTCATTTGAAACAACCTGGTCTTCAGTATATCCAAGTACACCTTTCAATTCACCTTCTGAAGCAGCTTTCATAGCTTTGCAAATTTCATCATAAGTTGCGCCTTTTTTCAATCGTACAGTAAGGTCAACAACAGATACATCAGGTGTTGGTACTCTGAATGCCATACCAGTCAATTTCCCATTCAATTCAGGGATAACTTTACCTACAGCTTTAGCAGCTCCGGTTGATGAAGGGATAATATTTTGTCCAGCACCTCTTCCACCTCTCCAGTCTTTCATAGAAGGACCATCAACGGTTTTTTGAGTTGCAGTGGCAGCGTGTACGGTAGTCATCAGGCCTTCTTCAATACCCCATTTATCATTTAAAACTTTTGCGATAGGAGCAAGGCAGTTGGTAGTACATGAAGCATTGGAAACGAAATTCATATCCTTTTTGTAGGATTTATTATTCACACCCATAACAAACATAGGAGTGTCATCTTTAGAAGGCGCTGACATGATAACTTTTTTCGCTCCAGCAGCGATATGACCTTTTGCTGAATCTTTGGTCAGGAATAAACCAGTTGACTCAACAACGTATTCTGCACCAACATCACCCCATTTCAAGTTTGCCGGATCTCTTTCTGATGTTACACGGATCGATTTGCCATTAACAACGAGTTGACCATCCTTAACTGCAACTTCACCATCAAATCTACCATGAGTAGAGTCGTACTTAAGCATATAAGCCATATAATCAACGTCAATCAAATCGTTGATACCAACAATCTGAACATTAGGTCTGTTTACTGCAGCGCGGAAAACTAATCTACCGATTCTTCCAAAGCCGTTTATACCAATTTTTATCATTTACTTTTTGATTTAGAATGAAACAAAAAACCGATCACAAAAGTACTATGCTTTTAGGAAAAAACAACTGATAGAAGTCATGAATTCATTAAATCTGTTAATTTTTTCATAATTATTTTAAAATGTTATTTGTAAATAAAAATCACCTATCTATATTTGCACTCGCAAAAGCGACATGGTCCGTTCGTCTAGGGGTTAGGACGCCAGGTTTTCATCCTGGTAGCAGGGGTTCGATTCCCCTACGGACTACATTTAATACCCTCTCAGATGTTCTGAGGGGGTTTTTTAATGCCAAAAAGTAATTTGGGAACGCTTTTGGGGATGTCTCGTGCACTGTACAGGATGAATTCATAATTCCCTGGCCTAAATAGGGGACAAATTGAAT
The DNA here is from genome assembly GCA_024643455.1 of Cytophagales bacterium. Taxonomy (GTDB): domain Bacteria; phylum Bacteroidota; class Bacteroidia; order Cytophagales; family Cyclobacteriaceae; genus JAAUQL01. The sequence continues at coordinate 979 of JAHEMV010000329.1, read as the reverse complement.
GGCAGCTGGAGATTGATTGATTTGCCATAATATAATTAGTCTAGTACAGAAATTAATTAATCTCTTTCAATGCTATGATTTTTTCTTATAGAGGTAATAATATTTGATATTCTTGTTTACTGATTCAACCATGGAAATAAATATGATTAATATCTTTTTGAGTGATTAGTTGATTTATGTTGTGATTCCCTGCTATAAATTTTGAAACCTCTCCTTTGTCCTTTTGTTCACAATCTGTGATTTATGTTGAATCAAGCCAGATACCATGTTTACTGTTCCTTCAATACGGTTTTAGTAATCGAACTAGAGTATTTACTATAGCGGTCCAGTTCAAAATTGTCCTCGAGAAGTTATCAATAATGAAATAGATCTATATTTTGATTAGAACATGAAGTATGAAAATGGTGACATCCAAATGAAATATTTGGTGGTTTATAAAATAAAATTATTCCAATCTTTTTAATTGCCAGATTTTACAATTTAGGTTTACATGTATACAACCAATAATAAAAATAAAAATTTTCAGAATGGAATGAAGCGTCAGAAAATTATTGTTTTAGAAATAGCTTAAGTGTTAGGCTATTCATAGTTTGGATGATCATAAAGTTTTTAACTAGTCCAGAGATTTTTTAACCACCTTACTCAAACCTATTAACATGATAGCATTACTATTCATTGGCTCCGTTACTGCATGAGAATACTCTGGCTGCAAACTTTGATAATTCACTGAACCGGAGACACTTATTTCCTTAATCTTTTTGCCAAAACGTTTATTCCTCCATTCAAAAGCATAGAATGTAATTGGATTATTCTGTGGATCAGATGAACAATTGATTGCATCCGCTGCATAGCAATAAGCTTTCTGTGGAGAACCAGTATCTCCTTCACGGGCATCATAACTTTTTTCTCCACCAGGATTCCATTCAAGTATATTTACACCGTATTGAATTGGAATTGTTTCAATATATCCGTCTTCGTA
>JAHEMV010000328.1 GCA_024643455.1 Cytophagales bacterium | reverse complement strand
TTGAAGATAAAGAACCAATTGTAGTTTCTGAGCTTAATGATAGCCAGAATAAGGCACTTAACCTCATAAACAAAGCAAAAGATTTGGCCATAGTCCATGGACCTCCCGGCACTGGAAAAACCACTACACTAGTTCAATCCATCCTTTACATTCTGCATAAAGAGCACCAGGTTTTGGTTTGCGCTCCAAGCAATGCAGCTGTTGATCTATTTGTAGAGAAATTGAGCAACGAAGGAGTCAATGTGGTTCGTATTGGTCACCCTGCACGCGTAACACAAAATATCCTCAACAATACACTGGATGCAAGGATAGCTCATCATAAAGATTTTAAAGATTTGAAATTACTCCGAAAGCGAGCAGATGAATACCGTAAATTGGGCAAAAAATACAAACGTAATTTTGGCCATAACGAGCGAGAACAGCGTCGAATGCTCTTTGCTGAAGCTACCAAGCTAAAGGAAGAAGCTGAACATCTGGAATTTTATATTGTAAACAGTATCCTTTCCAATGCTCAGGTAATTGCCTCTACGCTGGTCGGGGCAAATAATTACAATCTGAAAGGGATGAAATTCCATACAGTTTTCATTGATGAAGCTGCTCAAGCTTTGGAACCAGCTTCCTGGATTCCAATCATAAAATCAGAACGGGTAATTTTTGCAGGAGATCACTTTCAGTTACCTCCTACGATAAAATCGTTCGAGGCGGCTAAAAATGGACTGGAAGAAACATTGTTTGAAAAAGCCATTAAGCGCAATCATGCAGATGTTATGCTTCAGGAACAATATCGAATGCATGAAAAAATCATGAATTTCTCCAATAGTTACTTTTATAAGGATCAACTTCTGGCTAATGAAGGTGTTGCAAATTGGAAGATATTTCCTGAAGATCAACCTATCGAATTTATTGATACATCAGGAACTGGATTTTTCGAGCAGTTGAACCCTGAAACTAAAAGTTCATTTAATAAAGAAGAAGCTAATCTTTTATTTAGTCACTTAAAAAGCTACCTGGAACAGGTGAGGGTTACGGGATCAAATATAGAAACATTAAGTATAGGAATAATATCTCCATACAAAGCTCAGGTGGGACTATTACAGGATCAGTTTAATGAATTTGACCTCGATGATTCTATCCCGTATTCTAATGTGGCCATCAATACGATAGATTCATTTCAGGGCCAAGAGCGAGATATTATTTACATCAGCCTGGTGCGATCCAACGAACGCGGCGAAATCGGTTTTCTGGCTGATACTCGTCGGATGAATGTCGCAATGACCCGGGCCAAAAAGAAGCTAGTGATCATCGGGGATAGCGGTACCATTGGACAACATGAGTTTTATGCTAAATTTTTAGATTATATAGAAAAGATTGGTGCGTACAGGAGTGCATTTGAAATAATAGAATAAAGAAACATTTTGTTTGTCACCTCAACTAAAAAAGGATTTAAATCATAATCAACAAACATATCTCCAATTATATACTCGCTGAATTGACTAAAAACTCTATTCATTTCTCAATGAATTTGCAGGATTAGTATAAGCAGCTTTAAGCACCTGAGATATTACTATCGTCAAGGCAAAAGTCAAGGCGAATAATCCTACAAATGGGAAAATCCAAAAATGAATGTCAATACGCACAGGATATCTGTCAAGGTACAGATCCAATAGCCACCAGGCGATAGGCGCTGATATTAAAAATGCCAATATGACCAGTCGGGAAAATTCCTTTGAGATTAACGCAACGATGCTTGTCACAGTAGCGCCCATTACTTTTCTCACGCCAATCTCTTTTGTACGTTGCTCTGCAGTATACGTAGCTAAGCCAAACAACCCCAACCCAGTTATTAATATGGCCAGTGTAGCAAATATGGTTGCCAGTCTGCTGGTTGTATTTATTGTTGAGAATTTATTTTGAAATTCCACATCCACAAATGAATAGTCAAATGGGTAGGCTGCATTATATTTGTTGAAAATACCTTCAATCGTTTTAAGGGAGGTTTGCAAGTTATCAGTTTCACTAATGCGTATGCTCATTACGCCATAAGTATCACCAAAGAGCATATACATAGGTCTGATGTCATGGTAAGGCGATTCCATCAAAACATTATCTACCACACCGATTAAGGTTCTTTTTTGACCGTCAACAGTCAACACTGTTCCAATAGGATCATCTAATTTCATTACCTCCAGGCCTGCTTTATTTATAATGATCGCTGTGGAATCACTTCTAAAGTCTTCCGAAAAGTCTCTTCCTTCAAACATATTTATACCCATCGTTTTGGTGTAATCAAATTTGCAGGTCACATTTGCAAAGGCCACCATCACATCTTCAGGCTTTCCCGGCCAGTCAAGAAAGTTATTGCTCATAATCCGTGTAATCGGACTATTCGAAATCGTGGTGGCAGCAACTACTCCTGATTGGAGCAGTTCATTTTTAATCACCTGGTAATTTTGCTTCAAGTCTTCATTTAGTTCAATTTCAACTAAATTTGCCTGATCGTAACCCAATTGTCTGTTCTTGACTAGATTAATTTGATCATATATAATGATAGTCCCCGTAATTAACAGGATTGAAAAGCCAAATTGCACCGTCACCAATACTTTTCTGGGTAAATTGGCATTACGGCCCATTTGAATCTTACCCTTCAATACTTTAATTGGCTTGAAAGAAGATAAATAAAATGCAGGATAGCTACCTGAAATAAAGCCGCTGAAAAAAATTATGCAGATTGAAAAAACCCAAAAACTCCATGATTTGTAATCAATGAATAATTCTTTCTCAACCATATTATTGTAAAACGGAAGTGCCAGCTCAGCAATAAAGACAGCAAATGTGTAGGCCAAAAATGAAATGATTAAGGACTCGGCCAAAAATTGTATAATCAGATTAAAACGGTTGGAGCCAATACTTTTTCGAATGCCAACTTCTTTTGCTCGTTTTTCCGATTGTGCTGTGGAGAGATTAATAAAATTGATGCAGGCAATAACAATGATAAAAACAGCGATCAGGCTAAACAATTGGACAAAATCACTAAGGCCGCCTTTTTCAATTCCATTTTCGAAACGTGAATACAATCGCCATCGGTTCAAAGGATACAAAAACAATTCAGGTTTCATATCTTCCATGCCATTATTAAAAAGGTGGCTTTTTATATTACTTTCTACATCGGTTTTTCTGTGAGCTTCATTCAATTCTACATAGACCGGATACATATAGCCTCTCCATTGGTTTTCATTGGCAATTATCCAGGGATCGGATTGTCTTTTATATTTCCATGGCAATAAAAAGTCAAAATCGAATGAGGAATTTTTTGGAAGATCTTTTAGTATCCCGGATACTTTTAGATCGCCGTGATCGTCTACTCTGATTATCTTATTGATCGGATCAGTATCTCCAAATAATGCTTTGGCTGTTGATTCTGTGATCACAATGTAAGAGGGATCTTTGAGTACCCCAGAGGCATCCCCATATACCAGTGGAAATTCAAACATTTCAAGAAATGCATCGCTGGCACTTAGCCCGTGCAACATCACTTTCTTTTCTCCTACAGTAAGCAGGTGATCTTGACCCCAATCTGCAATGGCAGTATTTTTAATGTTGCTATCTGCCGTTTTTAGTGAAGTATAGGTAGGCAAAGGCAAAGATGACCACGTATGTATATTGTTGTCAAAATCCGTATTGACCCACACTTGGTACAATCTATCTGCTTTTGGATGAAATGTATCAAACGATAATTCATCAGAAACCCAAAGTAGGATAAGTATGCTGCAGGCAATGCCGATAGCTAATCCTGTAATGTTAATGAAAGTGAAAAATTTGTTTTTAGCAAAATTTCTAAATGCCGTGAAAAGGTAATTACGTATCATAGCTATGTAAAAAATTATCTGAATTTGTTCTGATGTATAAATAAATAGTTGTGAAAAAGCTTATACTTTATTGACGACAAACCACCTATTGCATTACAGGGTATTGACAGAATACAGAATTTTGGGATTAATGGTTCTTATTTCATTTCAATGGCCGTGATCTAGTCCATCACATCCAGATTATGCACAAGCATTTCAACAAAAAATTCGCTTAACATCAAGGTTAAGGTCAGTCACCTGCTTATTTGATACTTAATTTCAGAATATTCTGATTTCTTCAGGATAGCATAGCAATTTCAAATCGGAAAAACGGCCACACATTTATTTCTCTTATGGCACCGTAAAGAATTCGTTTTTGATTCTAGACATCACATAAGTGTACCAACTATAAGATTCAAACCGTGTTGTTTGGCTATTTTAGAACTTTTAGTAGTTGAACGTAAATCAACCGGATTGAAAGCGATAGGTATTTCAATAAACACATTTTTGCCTATAAACTGTACTATACTGATATATTGTTGAGAAGTCAAACCAAACCAATACTACTGCCTATTGCTTTCTGACACGCATCAAATCTTACAAAAAGTAATTTTTGAAGAAACCTTATAAATATATTTAACTGTCTGGAATCTTTTTACCGAGATTTGTAAAGGGGAGGAGTGAGATAGTATTTACTTCAGCATAAGGCGATCCAACAAACATGGCGAAATCGGTTTTCTTGCCGATACTCGCTGGATGAATGTCGCGTTATGACCCGGGCCGAAAAGAAGCTGGTGATCATCGGGGATAGCATTATAATTGGACTACATGAGTTATATGCAAAATTTTTAGATTATATCGATAAGATTGGCGCGTATGAAGTGTATTGGAAATGATTTAATATACGCTCCCTTAAATACGCTAAATAAAAAAACCTTAAAATCTATGGATTTTAAGGTTTTTTTGTACCCGGGGCGGGACTTGAACCCGCACGGCCTATACGGCCACAGGATTTTAAGTCCTGCGTGTCTACCAGTTCCACCACCCGGGCATCGACTATTCGATAGCCAAATTCTTGAAACGAGTTAATTCTTGATTGATACTAAAGATGTATTTTATTCAAGAAATCAGTACGTCAAAAAATAAAAAAGAGCGAAAGACGGGATTCGAACCCGCGACCCCGACCTTGGCAAGGTCGTGCTCTACCAGCTGAGCTACTTTCGCTTTTTCCCATCGTTTTGCAATGGGACTGCAAAGATAAATAACGACTTTAAATATTCAACAAGTTTCTTATAAATTGTTTACTTATTTACAATTTCTCATAGTTATTCACTTCCCTATTTAATATCTTGCATCCCACAAATTAGAGCCGTTTTATGGTTCTATTCAATAAATGAAGAAGGAAGTAATATTTTTTAAACAAAAATTAGCATAATGGAACACACAAAATTCAAGAATTACATAGATCAAAATAAAGATAGATTTCTTGCAGAGTTATTTGAATTGCTCCGTATACCATCGATCAGCTCTGATAGCACCAAAAAAAAGGAAATTATTCAAGCTGCAGAATTTGTCAAAATCAAATTGGAAGAATCTGGTGTGGATAAAGCGGAAATTTGTGAGACAGCTGGTAACCCGATTGTTTATGCAGAAAAAATTATTTCTCCTTCTCTGCCAACGGTATTAGTTTATGGACATTATGATGTGCAACCAGTAGATCCAATTGAACTATGGAAAACGCCACCATTTGAGCCGGCGATACGGGATGAGAAAATTTACGCGCGCGGATCTGCCGATGATAAGGGGCAGTTTTATGCCCATGTGAAGGCATTTGATGCAATGTCAAAATTGGGCAGTTTGTATTGCAATGTAAAATTCATGATCGAGGGGGAAGAGGAAGTTGGATCTGAAAACCTTGGAATATTTGTAGCAGCAAACAAAGCCAAACTTGCGGCAGATGTGATATTGATTTCTGACACAAGCATGCTTTCTCTGGAACATCCTTCCATCACAACCGGATTAAAAGGATTGAGTTATATGGAAGTGGAAGTGACTGGGCCAAACAGGGATTTACATTCAGGAACTTATGGAGGTGCTGTAGGTAATCCAATCAATATATTAAGTAAGATGATCGCGTCTCTTACAGATGAAAACAACAGGATAACCATACCTGGATTTTATGACAAAGTTTTAGAATTGACAAAAGAAGAACGATCGAAAATAGCCGCAGCACCATTTAGCGAAGAGGAATATAAGAAAGAATTGGATGTAAAGGAATTGGCGGGTGAAGCAGGATATACCGCTCTTGAACAATTGGGTATCAGGCCTACCCTTGATGTGAACGGCATTTGGGGG
>JAHEMV010000327.1 GCA_024643455.1 Cytophagales bacterium | reverse complement strand
CTTGTCAGCGCTATGTTGCTGCTGATGAGTTATGCGTCGGTTGCCCAGATTACCGGTAAGGAAATTGTTACCGACAGACCTGATACCATTGCTTCGGGTGTGCAGGGATCCGTTAATCCGCTAACTGATAACGTCCCGGTGTATTCAAGAGACGAATTGCTGGATTCCAGTTTCCCCGGTTCATGGCCTATCTTTGGTACCGATGTCAGGATGAAAATAGGAGGTTATGTCAAGGCTGATTTTATCCACGATTTTGACTATATAGGTGATAAATATGAGTTCGAATTGGGAAGTATTGCCGTTGAAGGAAGCCCTGAAAGGGACCTTGGAGGCATCACGACATTTCACTCCAAACAGACTAGGTTCAATTTTGATTTCAGGTCAAAGGCCAAATGGAAAAATGGCAAAGAGTTTCCAATGCAGGCGTTTGTGGAGCTCGATTTTTTCTTTGACTCACCGGCTTTACAGTTTGTACCTCGTTTCCGTCTCGCCTATGGAGTCATCGGGCGCCTATTGGTTGGACGGTCCTGGACCAATTCGGGGGATCTAACCACTTTGCCCGGATTAATTGATTTCTCTGCTGGCGATGCGCTCTATGGCGGTCGCGCCACTCAAATCCGATGGAAGGACCGTTTAGGAAAGAACTTTACGTATGTCTTAGCTATAGAAGAAGCCGCAGGACAAATAGATAATCCTGATAACCTGGAAGGTGCTTTTCGGGCACAATATCCTCAACTGACAGGTAATGTAAGGTACCAATCGAAGAATGGTTCATCCTTTCAGTTGGGTCTCGATGTTTTTGAGCTTAGTTGGAGAGGATCCGCTGACGTACCGAAGGTCACGAAAACAGGTTACGGAATATCTGGAACGGGGCGCTTTGTTGTCAAGGTCTCTGAATATAGTGACTCCTTTATGTACGGTGGAGGTTTTGGAACAGGTCTGGGAGGGAGATTAATTGCCCTAAGCTGGGATGGCAAGGCATCCGGGGTTGTCACTGATAATGGACTGGATCTCAACCAGGCCTGGTGGGCTTTTGCTGGCTATAACCATTATTGGACCAAGAGCCTCAACTCCACCATTGCAACAAACTGGGGTGGAACTGAGCTGACCCCGGATCAGACTGATAACACCATAAAAAACGTAGGCTCTTTCCATGCCAACCTGATTTGGTTCCCTTATCCTTTGATATCCACAGGTATCGAATATATGTGGGGAATGAGAGAAAACAAGGATGGGATCCAGGGGACTGCTTCAAGAGTCCAGCTTATGATGAAGTTCAAGTTTAATTAACATTATTTAAAATCCAACTACCTGGTCAAAAAAATGAAATACAAAAAAGGACATCTATATCCCTCCATCCTTTTCATTTTAGGTATGGCGGGGATAAATGTTTCGAATGCGCAACAATTTGCGGCTGATAATCAGTGGGTTGCTCCCGAAGGGGTTGCAACCTTGGTTGGAACATTTGGTCAGAAATACATGATGTTGGACCTCACTGTTGCAGTCATCCAGGAATGGGAAGTTAATCTTCAGGCGGTACACTATTATACCGATCCACGAAAACAAACAGAATCCTATACCTCTCCTTCCTTTTATATCAAGCGGAGATTGTGGCAAAATAAGGCTGAAACAGGTGGATATGCTTTGTTTGCAGGAACAGGAATATATCCCCAACATTTAGATCAGGGAGAAGTAACGAGTAGTTTCAGGTCTTGGTGGGCTATGGCAGTAGCTACTTATGCCTTCTCCCAAAACAGGATTCTATGGGATATCCTGCCAGGTGTAGTGGCTAATCTTGATCACAAACAAACTGGAGATACCGCTTGGGGATTTTCCTATAGCTCGAGAGTAGCTATTTATAAAATTATTCCAAGCTCGGCAATTGTGGGAGAAGTGTTTGGAACTGCAGGAAAAGCCCAATCTCCGATCAGCTACAGGGGAGGAATACGATGGGAAAGTAAGAAACTGATAATTGCTGCCACGTATTCCAATTCATTTGAAGCCTCCACAGCTGCAGGATTTGAAATTGGACTCGTGTTTTTTACTGAGCCGCTATTTGGTAAAAGGAATGATAAGGATAAAAGTAAAAATTAGTGGATAACTGGGAATTGGTACTGAAATGTAAAGGATTAAGGCATTTGGAAATTTCTTAATTTTTGCATTTTTCATTAGGAAGGGCAGTCCCAATTACTTTTTTAGACAAGACACAGATAAAGTTGATAGTAATGAGGAGGTTGCTTAGAAACCAGCTAATTGGAATGCTTTTCCTATATCCATTTATCACATATCATATTATGGTTTTGTTTCTAAGCAAGGGATCGCCGATCAGAATGGTACATCTCCCTTTCTGAGACTCTTATAAATATTATTAATCACTTAACTAAAACACAATTTATTATGAAACAAGTATTGAAGTATTGGTGGTTGGTCCTGATCAAGGGGATCATCCTGGTTGCATTGTCTTTTTTTATTTTCCGACATCCCGTAAGTGCCCTTGTGGGATTGGCTGTGTACATTGGGATCTCTCTGATGGTGACTGGTATACTGCTCGTCATTACAGCACTTTCAAATCAAAAATCAGATGATCAGTGGGGTTGGAAATTGGCGGAAGGTATCCTGGATGTGGTATTTGCCTTTATTCTCCTCTCCAACCCTGCTATCACAGCAACTGTATTCCCATTTGTGGTAGGTTTTTGGATGATTTTCTATGGTATCATGATGTTTGTCGGTTCGTTCAGCAATAAAAAAGATGGTGACAAAAATTGGTGGATGAACCTCCTGGGTGGTATCCTGAATGTTTTTGTTGGCTATATCATTATGAACAATTTGATTGCCGGGGCATTCGCCATCACCTTCTGGATTGGCTCCGGGGTATTGATTTTTGGCATTGTCAATATTTCGGCGGTTATCCGCATGAAAAGCCTGGCGAAGTAAGATACTAGAGAACAGACATTATACCATCTGTCTGCCAACGAAGGCAGTAAAAATGTAGCTCTGTTTTTAATCAGAGCTATATTTTCTTTTATTGATGATTTTGAGTATAATCGGATTTAACGCGGGATATGAAAAGTAGACTGACATACAAAGTAATACAGGGTAATTATGATTAATACGATTCTGATTGGTTTTCTATTGATCCTGCTTACCATTTCTGTTCACAGTACTGCCACCATGATCACCTATCATATGATCTTACATAAGCGTCCTGGAAAAACAAAACTTCAGCGTGTTATTTATGTGGATGTGATTGTCATTGTGATCATGTCCGCGACCATTTTGGAAGGCGTCTTATGGGCTGTTTCATATAAATGGATCGGCGCATTTGAAACCTTCGAGCAGTCACTTTATTTTTCACTCGTCACCTATACAACATTAGGCTACGGAGATCTTATATTGCAGGATAATCATCGTTTGATGGGAGCCATTGAAGCAGCCAATGGGGTAATTATGCTGGGTTGGTCAACAGCCATAGTTGTTTTTGCTATCCAAAAGCTATATTTCAATTCGAAAAATTGAGGTTTTACAGAAACTGGGGAAACTTAACAATAAACTATGGATTTCGGGCAATTCTTTAATAGACATAATGCAATACAGAATGGCGTAATTCGGGGATTCATTTTACTGATATTTCTTAGTCTGTTGTTTGTTGAGACTACAATTGCGCAAGATAATTCCATCAATGATACCAAGACTATTTTAACACTAAATTCCATAGATAGCCTCCATTCCGATTCAACAAAGATCGTCGAGGATGCACCACTCGACATTGCCCAGGACCGTGGTTTGTTTATCATAGCACCTGACCAAAAAATGCAGCTCAGGATACTTGGGTCCGTACGGTATTTGGTGGTCTATGATGAGCTAAAACTTCAAAGTAAGAATGCTTTCAATACCTCTGAAATCCCGACACCTTCTACCGGCAACAAGATACCTAATTACTTTAATAGCCTGGATCAAACGCGTTTGGGTTTTGAAATCACCAGAATGACACAGAAAGGGAATGTCTTTATCAGGCTGGAGACGGATTTTGTCGGAGATAACGGATTTCGGATCCGTCATGCCTATGGTCAAATGAACAGGTTTTTACTCGGGCAAACATGGAGCTTGTTTACGCATATTAATGCCTTGCCGGCAATGGTAGATTTTGGCGGCCCAACAGGATCAGTGATTGTCAGAACACCTCAAATTAGATATACAGTTCCAAGACTAATTGGCAAGACCAATTTTGCTTTTGGACTGGAGTTTTTTCCTCCGGATTTGAAAATACCAGACTCTTTGCAAATCGAGACATTTCAGTTGATCCCTGATATCACTATTCGTGCAGACCGGGCTTATAATTGGGGATCTATACAGGTTTCCGGTATTATTCCCATTTTATCAGGAAGAAATGAGGATGAATTGGGGCTTATCCCGGGGTGGGGGCTTTCAGCATCCTGCGTAGTTAATTTATGGGCCAGAGGTAACTGGTATTTTCAAGGCGTGACTGGGCAGGCAATTTCCCGCTATTTTAATGAATTCCAGGGGAAAGGGTATGATATTCAATTTCCTCCGGGGGGTGGCTATACTTCGCCGCTCACCTATGGATTTTATGCTACTTACGAGCATAAATGGCTAACAGTGTTGTACTCCAATTTTACCTACGGCGTTGTAAACCTGGAAAAGAAAGCATTTACTCCGGATGACTTTTACAACAAGGGTCACACTTTGAGAGCAAATACCTTTTGGGATATCACTGATGGAGCCAAAGCTGGCACTGAGTTTATATGGGGAAACCGCAAGAATAAGGATGGTGTTACCGGTGATGCACTGCGGTTCAATTTGTTGTTTTATTATGATTTTTAATCGCACTAATAGAAAATATTGAATATAGGAAAGTGATGGCACGGTTTTCCATTTATAATTTCATTTGCATTTGTTTTCGCCCAAATAGTTTTGCCTAACTAATTGCTTATATATGAGAAGATTCTATTTCTTGTCTTTTTTGTTTGTGCTTGGATTTTCCTTCAGTACCAGTTTTGGGCAGCAAAGTGAGGCTAAATCCGACCTACAGAATAAGAAGCAACTTCGGTATCAAAAAAGGCAAGAGTTTCGCAAAAATAGTGAACAGTTTTTTTTCAAAATCAACACAATCAATGCCAAATTGGATACAGAAGTCTCATTTGATCTGGCAGATGATCTTTTGACCGCAACTTTAGGGTTGGAAAACAACCTGGGGCTACCCGGTAGAAGGACCTTTTTTACTGCCTCTTTTGTACACCGATTCACTCCGACCAGCGGAATGTACGTTAATTACTACGGTATCAATCGAAGTGAAACCAGAGTAACAAACAAGGACCTGATATTTGGCAAGGACACGATACCCAAGGGCACTGCAACTCAGGCATTTTTTAACACCCAGGTAATAAGTGCCGGCTATTTATTTACTCTGGTGAAAGATCCTGATGCTTTTCTGGGGGTGTATTTCAATATCTATCTGATGGGGCTTTATACAGGCGTAAAATCAGATATTGGTGATTTGGAAGCCAAAATAAGCTATGCTGTTCCCTTGCCTAATTTTGGGTTTGTCGCGATGTTCAAATTGAATAACTGGTTGTTTCTCGACGGCAACATAGGATTCTTTTCACTGGATTTAGAAGATTTTGAAGGGACTATTTATGATTTTAGTACCCGCCTGGTTTTTAAACCAACCAATTGGCTAGGCCTTAGCATTAACTATCAGAAATTTGACATCCGAGTTAAATGGCCGTATGATGGCATACTTACCACAGTCGATTATAATTTTCGAGGCCCTGGATTAGGTGTCATTATTAGCTTTTAATATTCATGATGAGGAGTGATCTGTCGTATCCCATAAAGTCTTTCTTATACGAATATTTTGTTATTAAATATGTAATTTATTGGATACCTACCAGATGTGAACAAATCTTTAATTTGAATTTATGAAAACGACTAAAAAAATTGGCGCGGCGATTTACCTCGCTTCATTTATCATCATAATTGCTGGCGTCATGTATGCAGAATCATTTGTGACACCAATGTTATTGGCACTCTTCATAAGTATTGTTTGCGCCCAACCTATTTTTTGGCTGCAGAAAAGAGGCATATCTCAAACACTGGCAATTATCATCGTATTTGTTTGTACCATCGCCATGTTTTTTGGTTTTGGAGAGTTGATAGTGAATTCGCTTTCTTCTTTTTCAGATCAGGC
>JAHEMV010000326.1 GCA_024643455.1 Cytophagales bacterium | reverse complement strand
GTTGTTTTGTTTAATGAAGACACACCATTAGCACTCATTGAACTTTTAAATCCTGATATTTTAGTCAAAGGAAAAGATTATGACATCAGCAACATTGTTGGAGCAGACTACGTATTGCATCATGGTGGAAAAGTAGAAACAATTGAGTTGACTCAGGGGCTTTCCACTACTAATGTTATTAATAAAATTAAAAATTTAAAGTAAGTAAATATGATCTTTGTAATAGCGATTTTTTTTATGATTGTGAGCTTCGCAGTAAGTTCCAGATTAAAAGGAAAATTTAAAAAGTATTCACAAGTACCACTTGTTTCTAATCTAAGTGGCAAAGAGATTGCTGAGCGCATGTTAGCTGACAATCGGATATATGATGTGAAGGTAGTAAGCCATGAAGGTTCGCTTACGGACCATTACAACCCAGCAACTAAAACAGTGAATCTGAGTGAACCGGTTTATTTTGGGAGAAGTGCGGCATCAGCAGCTGTTGCCGCTCATGAATGTGGCCATGCCGTCCAGCACGCTACTGCTTATCGTTTTCTAGAAATGAGATCGGCTTTGGTACCAATTCAAAATGCTAGCGGAAAAATATTAAACATCATTGTTATTGCAAGCATTTTCGGCGGATCATTCTTTTTTTCCGTATTCCCTTATGATTTTGTTTTACTCACTATCATAGGAGTGTATACAGTATTAACGCTCTTTTCTATCATCACTCTTCCAGTTGAGTTTGATGCAAGTCAACGCGGATTAGCCTGGATTACTTCCAAAGGCATTACAACAGCTTCTGAGCAGAGCATGGCCAAAGATGCACTGAAATGGGCTGCGTTAACCTATGTTGTTGCTGCACTTGGTTCGCTCGTGACGCTGTTATATTATGTATCAATTTTCCTAGGCCGTAGGAACTAAATAATATCATATCCTTATTTTTAAAAGGCTCAAAATTAAAAAATTGAGCCTTTTTTTAATTTTAGATTCGCTACTTCATTTTACTATTCTTAGATATATACAATTGCTTAAACAGCAAGATATGGAAATACACCTTACATGAATTTGAAATAATCCATGATATTGTAATTTTTTAAGTTTTGGTGTTTTTTCTCAATTGTATTGTACTTTTTCTATAATTTACTTGATTTTCAACTACATTATATCGATTTTTGAAGAATAAAAGAAAACTACAGTTCAATCAAAATTTCAATTTAATTGCACAATTCTTAGATGGAAGATTATAATAAGATTATCGAATCGCTGAATGTTCATTTTAAGAAAGCTAATAATATTCGCATTATTCAACCTATTACTATAGAAAACTATTATGATGTTGAAAACACCGTAATTAGACTGAATAACGGCGAAATAAGATTTGGTAAAGAAAAAGAAGTTGTAAAGAAAGGCGATGTACTTTTTATTCCAGGTGGGAAAAACCTTTCTGTGACATTTGGAAGCGGCAACGCGATTAGTTTATCCAACGATGATTTTATTTCAAGAAAAGAGCAATATTTCAAAAGTATTCATCTCAATGATTTAAATGAAGAAAATGTTGAGAGTTTCACCTATGTAAATTTTGATGCAAAAGTATTTGACTCGGTAAACTTTTTTGCTTCACTCGACATCCCTCCGTTTGTGATTCGAAACAACCCTAAAATAAATCCAGCAGTTGCTACGATCATTGAAGAGACAAATTCATCATTGGCAGGCCACGAACGGATTATAAAATTAATAACCGACCACATGGTTGTGGAGATAATCAGATATGTGATTAAGAATCAATTGTTTGTCGAACAACTTGCTACAAATAGCACCTACTTCAAAGATCCTAGGCTAATTGATATTTTTGCTTATATCAAAGAGCATTTAGATGGAGATCTTTCAAATAAAAATCTTGCTTCTGTTGCCAATGTTAGTGAAGACTATGTAGGCCAGTATTTCAAAATGTTGACGGGGATCAACCCACAAGACTATATTGAATATCAAAGAATGGAACGGGCTGTAAGTTTATTAAGAACTTCAAAAAAGAGCATTCGAGAAATCGGGTCTGACGTGGGTTATAAGGATACGGCATATTTTTGCAGAAGATTTAAGATGATGTTTGGAATTCCGGCGGGGAAAATGAGAAGAAGAGAATCGCTTATGAACGTTTAGAGTTCATTCTGTCTCTTACCAAAGCAACATCAGAAATAAAATCCACGTTTCTCTCTACAGCAGTTCCCAGTACAATTATATCTGCTCCGGCCGCATAGGCAGTTTCAGCTTTTTTTACAGTATTGATCCCTCCTCCAACAATCAATGGGATATCAATAGATTTTTTTACCGATGAAATCATCTGACCAGGGACTTCCTCTTTAGCACCGCTACCGGCATCAAGGTATATAAGTTTCATCCCTAACATCTCTCCTGCCATGGAAGTACAAATAGCAATATCGTACTTATTAGTTGGTATAGGAAAGGATTGACTTATGTGCGCTACAGTAGTATTGGCATCGTTCCCAATCAAAATATAGCCTGTAGGTAAAATTTCCAGTTTTGACTTCTTTAAAATAGGAGCTGCAATAACATGTTGGCCAATCAATAGTTCAGGATTTCGTCCAGATATTAGTGAAAGGAATAGAATGGCATCTGCTGATTTATCAATATGCAAATTGCTTCCTGGAAATAAAATGACTGGAATATCAACCGCCTTTTTAATAAATGAAACGGTTTCATTCAACGTATCATTTACTAACAGGCTACCTCCAACGAAGATGAAATCCATATTACATTTTCTGCTAATATGGAGGAGGTTATCTAAATATTTTTCATTTGGTATTTTGTCCGGATCTACTAGTATAGAAAGGGATTTTAGATTTTTACTTCGCTTTAACTCCAATGAATTCAGAATCATTGTCTTCCGTTTTTTCATATTTATCCCTAAATGCATTTAACCTTTCCTTTGCCACTCCGACAATGTAATCTGTTGCTTGTGAAGAAAGCTCTGTAAACAATTGATCTAGAAACCGATGATACACTCTTCGTCTAGGGTAACCCATTTGAATTGATTTCTTATTGTTTTTCCCTGAACCAATTCTACCTATCACGATCGCTGAAAAAATTAGTCCTCCTCCAATGCCAAGTGCTATTTTGCCTATATTAGAGACTTTTTTTCTTGTTAAAAGTAATTCATCTTCCAATTCTCCTTTGACCAGATCAGATTGCCTTTGCAGTACTGCTATTTTATGTTTCAATCTAGTCTTGTTCGCTATTTCCTTGTTCATCACTATCGTTGTTTATCGTATCGCTAAGAAAAGTTTGAAATAAATAATACTTAATGATCTTCCCTTTAAATAAAATGAGCAAAATACAAATGACAAAATAAATAAGGCTTATAATGACAAACCCAATATAATTGCTGTTAAAAACTCCATTCAAAAAAAGTCCTAAAGAAAGGCTTAGAAAAAAAAGTAAAAACATCCCAAATGAAATAATCAGGATCATAACTGAAAAATTTGAAACTATATCAACCAACTGAGATTTTACTTTCAATTCATATATTTCAAGTTTTATCTCAACGAATTTAGAAAGATGATTGATCACCTTTTCCAAATTTAGTATATCGTAGAATTTTGGTTTTTCCTTCAATTGAACCTTAGAGTGATTTAATTCAAAAATAATACTTTTTGAGTAGAATGAAATCTATTTTGTCATATAGATAAAGGCAAAGGGCAATAGAAAAAAGATGATTATAATATAAATAACACTGATTACACTATATTTAAAACACAGCTTGCCCAGATAATTAGCAATCAGTAAGGGCAATTTATTCAACCCAGGTATAAATAAAAAAATGACTCCGCCAATCAAATTGAACATCAGATGAGCAATTGCAACACTTATTGCTGCCGGTGACTTGAATAATGCTGCAAGTAAGGCTGTTACGGTAGTCCCGATATTTGCACCAATTATAAAAGGATAAATATCTTTGACTCGTACCTTCCCTGTAGCAACTATAGGTACGACGAAAGAAGTTGTCACTGAACTCGATTGTATCATGGCCGTTAGACCTGCACCCCAACCAAAAGACTTGAATGGATTTCTAAATAAAAGATTTTCTAATTTGATCTTAGTTGATCCTATAAATATTCTGTATATAAAACTTGTCAATAGTTTTATGGACGAGAATAGTAATAGAATTGCTAAAAAAAAGGTAATAATCGGATTACCAATAAGATCTATAATACTTTCACTCAAGATCATACGTCCTGGGAAAGTGCCGGTATACAATGTGCCCTCCAGTTGTGATGGACCAATAAAGTTGGTTATCGACTCAGAAATGTACCCAAGAAAGTTATAGCTATATTGTAACGGAAACAAAATAATGGTGACCAATATATTAAACTGGTCATGAAGTACTGCAGTTGAAAACGCTCTCTGAAACTCCTTCTTTTTTGTTATGAAACTCAATGAAACAATATTACTGGTAAGTGTAGTCCCGATATTAGCCCCCATGATAATTGGAATAGCCCGATGCATTTCCAAAGAACCAGAAGCAACCATTGCGACCACCATAGATGTTGTCGTAGAACTACTTTGAATGAGGGCAGTAATAAGCAATCCGACAAATAAACTAACAAAGGGATTCGCAGTTATTATTAGAATAGATTCAATAATATCTTTCCCAATATGACTTAGTGAAGCAACCAATAAATCAATTGAAATTAAAAAAAGCGCAAGAACAATTATAATGTAAAAAATTGATTGTACTATCTTCCTGGTATCGTATGCGCTATTCAATGGATTAGAATCTTCACAATGTTAATTTTCTTACAAATTTAGAAGGTATTCTGAATCTTTAGAATAATAGCCAAATATTAATATTTAGATAATATTTGGCTATTTTTTACTTCATATACAATAATCACGTGGGTGAAAAGTTATGGATGGATATCAAAAAACCATGATAGGAATGACAATCTCTTAAATTGATGTAAATCCCATAAATGTCTACTAAAATATGCATTAGGAGATAGGTTATCACATAAAAAAGTAAGAAGGTTAGTTTTAAAGAATAAACTGACTCAAATCTTTGTTTTTTATTAGTTCAGCTAGCTTTTCTTCTACCATTGCTGCAGTGATATTTATTTTTGCATTTTCTCCAATTGCATCAGGTACATCAAAAAGGAAATCATTGAGTATCTGGCTCATGACTGTATGCAATCTTCTTGCTCCAATGTTTTCGACTTCTTCATTAATTTGAAATGCTTTCTCTGCTAAAATTTCCAGTGCTTCGTTATCAAAGGTTATCTGAACATTTTCAGCTTCAAATAGTGCAATGTATTGCTTGGTAAGGGCATTTTTAGGCTCCTTTAATATTCTTATAAAATCGTCCTTAGTCAAGTTATTCAGTTCAACTCGGATGGGAAATCTACCTTGCAATTCAGGTATAAGATCAGCTGGTTTGGCAATGTGAAATGCTCCAGCTGCAATAAATAATATGTGATCCGTTTTGACAATTCCATATTTTGTATTGACTGTACTCCCTTCCACTATTGGTAGCAAATCACGTTGTACGCCTTCCCTACTTACATCTGGTCCAGAACCTCCACTCCTGCTGCCTCCTGCAATTTTATCAATTTCATCAATAAATATAATCCCAGAGTTTTCCGCTCGCTCGATGGCTTCATCTTTGACTTCATCCATATCGATGAGTTTCGAGCTTTCTTCTTCCATTAAAATAGCTCTTGCTTCAGCAATTGTAACCTTTCTTTTCTTTGTTTTCTTAGGCATCATATTGCCTAGCATTTCCTGAAGATTAATCATAGATGATTCATCCATCATCCCGCCTCCAATCATGCCAACACCTGCTGCACTTGGTTGTTTTATGCTAATGTCAATCTTTCTATCGTCAAGTTCGCCTTTTCTGATTTTCTCCCTAAATCGTTCACGTGTTTTTTCGTTAAGCTCAACATCGGTCTTTGGAGTTTCACTAGTATCACCTGAAACAGTAGCATTAGTCACCGCAGCACTGCCCATCGGAGGTATCAATGCGTCCAAAATAATCCGTTCAACATTTTCTTCCGCTTTTTCTTTAACAGCCTCCTTTTTCAGCGTCTTTACTAAATTTACGCTTTGCTGTACCAAATCACGAACCATGCTTTCAACATCCCTACCCACATATCCAACTTCTGTAAATTTTGATGCCTCTACCTTCGTAAAAGGAGCTTTTGTGATTTTTGCAATTCTTC
>JAHEMV010000325.1 GCA_024643455.1 Cytophagales bacterium | reverse complement strand
AAACATTTCAAACCCTGTTCGTAAAAAATGATCCATCCTGATAGTTCCTTCAACTCCGCTAACTTCATCCCTTAAATCCATGCCTCCTCTGAAATTCCAGCTCACTTCAAACTGACCTATTGCTCCGTTTTCGTATTTCACAAGACCGATGCCGTGATCTTCTGCTTCAATTGGTTTCACCTGCGTGTCAGCCCAACACATTACTTCAATTGGTTTTATATCCTTTCCAATGAAATTTCTAGCAATTTCGATGCAGTGGCATCCCATGTCGACAATAGCCCCGCCGCCTGATAATTCTGATGTCCAGAACCAATCGCTATGCGGTCCGGGGTGTGTCTCACGCGATCTCACCCAAAGAATATCTCCAAGAGCACCATGGCTCACCGAGTTCAATGCTTTGAGCGTCTTGTGTGTGTAAACCAAATCTTCTAAATATCCATGGAAAACACCAGCTTTTTCCACAGCTTCCAACATTTCTTTGGCCTCAGCAGCCGTTCTGCCAAGTGGTTTGGTACATAAAACAGCCTTGCCTGCTTTTGCCGCCTCTTTTACAGCATCAAGATGCAGGTAGTTTGGAAGTCCGATAATTACAGTATCGATGTCAGGATGATTTACAGCTTCGTACAGGTCAGAAGTATAATTTGCGATATTCCATTTTTTGGCAAATTTTTCTGCCCGATCTGCTGACCTGGAATAAGCAAGCACTACTCTGTCGCCACTTCTGAGGTTGTGCAACGTACTGGTATAAAAATCACTTATAAATCCAGTGCCTAGCATGGCAATTTTTTTCTCTTTCATCATATTTGGGTTGTCATTATTTATAAATTTATCATTCCTCATGAATGAATGAATTCATAATTTGAAATTATCTCAAAAAATTGTTTCGAAAAATGATACGGTGTTAATTTTTATAAAATTATGTTGTATTAATTTAATAACAGTTCATCTTCCTAATTAATATGTTCGCAATGTCCATGATTTATTGGTATTATTTCGATTAAACCTGTTCTCATTAATTCATCCAATCAATTATTAAGAAAAGTCACAAAAAAATCATAATTAGCAGGAAAATAATGGAAAAAAATTCTAAATTAAAATCGAACAACGGGAAATAAATCTCAAGCGTTCACGGAATGAAGTTGTTGATATTTTAAACTTAAAAACCTATACGAATGCCAAAAATAGGAACATTAGATTTTACAGGTATTTCAGGTCATAAATATACTTTTAATGTATATCCGAAAAACCGAGAGCACAAAGAGAAGGAAGCTGTGTATGTGATTACACATAGAACAATTAAAGCAGTAGCTTCAGTTGAACATGATGTCATATACATTGGTGAGACAAACAATGTGAAAGCAGAAATTGAAAACCATCCAAAAAACAATTGTTTTGAGAAAGAGGTAGCCAACTGTATTTGTGTGTACTGGGAAGACCATATGGACACCCGGGCAAAAATTGCAGACGATTTAAAAAACTTTTACCATCCGCCCTGTAATGATTTTTGATGGATTGTCATCATTTTGTTCAAGCCCGGGTTTCTCAATTCGGGCTTTTTCATTTAGTTGAAAATACAATGGCTTTGGAGTAAAAGATATTATAAATACAATTAGTGCAATCCATCCTATTATTTTCCGTTTTAGATCCAATGGCTGGTCAAATAAAACTTTCGGATGATCCACCCCCAGAAACCGGCCAATGAGAAAAGCAAACATCATATAAATTCCATAATCTTCAATACCTGGCAGAAAATTCAGTGTAAATATCTGAACGATCATAATCCAGATGATCAGTAAAAGCCGCTTTCTAATATTCTTCTCAAAATGGAAAAATGCTAAATATAGAAAAAGTAAATAAAAGGCCGCTGAAGTAAGAAATTCAAAATTTATTGGCCCAACTGGGATAAAACTAACGCCTGATATCGTAACCATTATTAAGAAAAGTGTACGCGAAAGAATTCTGCTGTATTTATACCCAAATAATCCATACGTCACGTGCCCTCCATCCAACTGACCAATTGGAATCAGGTTAAGCGCAGTAAAAAATAGTGCCAGATAACCGGCAAATAGCCATGGATAGTGATAGATTTCATAGCTGTTTGGAACTTTGTCTGGATCGGCTACATAGTTTTTGAAAAATAAGAAAAGGAGGTTGTCACCCACAACAAAATTGATTTCATTTTGATCATAGACGTATTTTTCATAATCCATACCAAACTCCTTGTATTCAGGGTGAATATCGAAAATATAACTCGGCTCCGGAAGGTGCGTGAAACCATAAGTCAATACAAAAATTGCAACAATAAAACCAGCCAATGGTCCGGCAACACCAATGTCAAAATATTCTTTTCTGGACTGAATAATGCTTTTAATTCGAATGAAGGCACCCATTGTACCAATGCTAGGCATAGGAAGAAATCCCAACCAAAACGGAATGTAAAAAGGTAGGGTGACGTCTGCTTTGTAATATTTTGCTGTAAAATAATGACCAAATTCATGTGCTGTTAATATGCCAAGAAATGGTATGGAATAGTATAATCCGGCTAAAATCTGGGTTGACGTGAGTACATCATCACCAAACATTATTGACTTGCCATACATCCATTCAGCACCAGTAATGGTAGTTGCGATTAGTGTTACAATAAAAAGGGTGATTTGAATGATGCGCGTTCTCCTGGCTTTATTTTCTTCCATTTGGCAATTGATCCCTGCGTAATAAATTTTTCTCTACTAAGACGGCATTAATGCCCATTTCTCCTGCGGTTTTTATATTATCTGTATTGTCATCTAAAAAAAGAGTGTTTTCAGGGCGGATGTTAAAATCTTCTAAGACATGTTGAAAACAGCTTTTATTTGGTTTTCTGTAATGAATTTCATGCGAATAGTACGTTTTATGAAACAGCTCACCAGGGTGATTGTAAATTGAAGATTGGTTAAAAATCTCATTAAACCGTTTGATATGGATTGAATTGGTATTACTCAATATGGCAATATTATATTGACCAGCTAATTCTTTTATCCATTCCAGTCGTTCTTGCGGGATTTCTCCAAGCATGGAGTTCCAGGCCGAATCAATATGTTCGTCATCCAGATCAGTATGCGTTAGTTTTTTTAACGAATCGCGAAACTCATATTCATCAATTTCCCCAACTTCAAACTGTTGAAAAAATTTATGATTGTGCAGATCATCTATCATTGTGGCCCTGACATCTTTGCCAAATAGTTGGGAAAACCGATCAAAAGCATGATCCATGTCAAGATTGATAATGACGCCACCCAAATCGAATAGTATATTTTCTATTTTCTGATCGTTCAATTTTTAAATATTATTTGAAAATTAGACGGCAAATATCTAATATTGCACTCCCAAATTCAAGGTAGTCTTGATTAATTATTAATTTAGATTGCAGAGTTTGAGGGCCCATAGCTCAGTTGGTTAGAGCATCTGACTCATAATCAGGGGGTCCATGGTTCGAGCCCATGTGGGCCCACGTTGATAATCAGGCAGTTAACTCAATATTGGAGTTAGCTGCTTTTTTTATTTGCATACTATTTGCATACTTTTTTATTAAAATATCGCAAATAATAAGGCGCTTTTTCTGACTTAACGGAGTCCATACCGATCAATTATTTTCTGATTTTGCTTTCCTTTAGCAGGTTTTATTAAAAAAGCTGTCAAATTATTGGCGATTCACTATATATTTATTTGCCAATCACTGCGACATTTTCATGAAAGATCATCCTAATTTTTTTGTTTTGAAAGTCAATAGAAATGGATTTCCTAATGCCATACCCCGGATTTTAAAGTACAGGGCGCAAAATGAAGAAAACTTTCAAAAGTCAGACTTTAAAAGCCTGCAGGTCAAAAACTGGTATATAGAGACTTTTCAAAAGGGCAACCGTTGGAATAAATCTATGATCAGGTCAAGGACCTGTAATTTCACCTTCTTGGAGATAAAGACAGTAAGATCCTGCTTCATCATTCTGTTTAATCCACACCGAAGCTACAATCAAAGCTTTATCAAATTCATCGATCAAATTTTGATTGAAATTGAAGAAGAAAAGTCCGGTAAGGCATTTTCTAAAATTCGAATTAGCCAAAGAGCCTATTACGATCTACTGCAGATAATAGGAGATCAAAAATCAGACGGTGAGATAAATAATACCTACAAGCAATTGGCAGAAATTATTGATCAGTCATTTTTGCCGGAGGAACCAATAAAGCAATCGACAATTATCGATAGACTTAAAAACCAAAAAGGATATAAATAGGAAAATATTTTTTTCGAGCGAACTGAATCATTTTTTCGAAACTGACATAAGTATTGTTAAACTTTGTTAAAATAAGATAAAGTCAAAAATTCATTTTTAACCTTGGTTAATACATTTAGTATCATTTAGTACCCTTTTGTTATGAACAGAAGGAGTGCTGCTGCTTTTAATTCTATCCGCTAATCTAGCGTCATAAAACTAAATATTTATGACCTATGAAAAATGTAAACACTATTGAAATCGTAAGCCCGGCGGATTTGCGAGAGATCATTCGCGAAGTCATTGTCGAAGAAGTTCCTAAGCTGATTCCGCAGAGATCTTCCGGAGAAAAGTACTACACCAGAAAAGAAGCTGCCAAAAGAGCCCGCATCACCATGCCGACTTTGGACAAGTACATTCAGGAAGGGAAAATCAAAGCACACCGATTGGGCAGAAGAGTACTGTTCTCAGAAGATGAAATCAAGAAGGCCATTGAAGAGATGCCGTTTATCAAATATAAACGAGGATAATATGCCGACTCCAAACGAAAACAATGAAAATAGTTCGATGGAGCTATATGAGTACATTCGGGTCGGGACAACTATCTATGTTCCTTCAATAAAACCGATGCTTTCAAAAAGGAATGAGAAAATCCTTCTGCCTTGGAATTTGGATACAATCAAACAAGATCATCCCAATAACTGGAAAGACATTATTCGAGATCTGAAAAGGTATAAAGGATTTTGTACCATTCCGGAGCACTTAAATTATGTAAGGGATTATATGGGTTTTTACAATATATATGAGCCCCTAAACTTTCAACCAAAAGAAGGAAACTGTGACACCATTCTTGCCTTTATCAACCACATCTTCGAAGAACAATATGAATTAGGCTTGGATTATCTGCAGCTGCTCTATACGAAGCCCCTTCAGCGCCTTCCCGTATTATGTTTGGTTAGTAAAAAAAGGGAAACAGGAAAAACCACTTTTTTAGATCTACTGAAAGTTATTTATGGGAATAACATGACCTTCAATAATAACGATGACTTCAGAAGTATTTTTAATTCCGATTGGGTTACAAAGCTTATTGTAGGTATCGATGAAGTCCTTCTGGATAAAAAAGAAGATAGTGAACGTATTAAAAATCTGAGTACAGCCAAAACCTATAAAGCAGAAGCCAAAGGTAAAGACAGATTTGAAGTAGAATACTTTGGAAAAATAATTCTGTGCTCAAATAATGAGACCAACTTCATGGCGATCGGTATAGAAGAAACCAGGTACTGGGTCAGGAATATAAAAACACTCGAATGTATGGATAAAAAATACTTAGAAAAGCTTATACCCGAGATCCCGCAATTTTTACATTTCCTGTTTCATCGCAAATTATCCTCGACCAATGAAACCAGGATGTGGTTTACCAAAGAGCAGATCTATACCGAGGCATTGAGAAGAGTAAAATCTGAATTTGTGAATAAGGTAGAAAAGGAACTTTATGAGATCATTAAAGAAATCATGGAGATCAAAGAGTTGGAAACCTTTGACTTTATTAACCTAAACGCAAAAATTTTGCTTGAGCGTTCCGGTCATCGTGTTTCCAGGTCAAGAATACGAAATATCCTTGAAGATCAATGGGGTTTGAAGCAATACCCAAATGCTTCAAATTTCAATACGTTTCAGTTTGACCATTCCGGCATTTTGTATGAGACGGAAGCCAAAGGAAGGTATTACACCATTAAACAGGATGACTTGGAGCGAATAAATGTTGCAATGTTTACTTAACTACTTAATCTATTGATTATTAAAGAGTTAATAAGTAAACAATTGGTCATCATTTGGTCAACAAACTTTAAAATGTTGATCAATGTGAGATGACAAGTTCAAATGTTGACCAAAAGATGACTGAAAATTACAAGGCTAATAATATGACGATCAAATACTTAAGAGCAAAAGTCAACAAATCAACAAAGTCAACAAGATTTTTC
>JAHEMV010000324.1 GCA_024643455.1 Cytophagales bacterium | reverse complement strand
ATAGCAAGGAAAAGGGAACTGGACTGGGCTTGATTCTTTGTAAAGAGTTTGTAGAAATTAATGGAGGTGAAATCTGGGTTGAAAGTAAACTGGATGAAGGAAGCATATTTAAATTTAGTATTCCAGTTTCTGAATAGTGACCAGTTTTTATATTACAAAATTTGATTATTTCTTTATTTTTGTTTTTATCATTTTTTTTTAACTCAACATATCTTAATCCTTTTTAGATGAAAATTAATAAAGCCATTATCACCTGTGCAGGGCCCAGTCAACGGAAGTTGCCCTTACAAACATTAATTGATCGGGATGGTAACGATAAATCTGTTTTGGAAATTTTAGTAGAAGAAGTGTTATCTGCTGGAATTGATAAAATTGGATGTGTGGTATTTCCCGGAGATGAAAATTCTTATAGGGATGTAGTTGGAGATTATTCAAGGCATATTAAATTCATTGAGCAAGACAAAGCGCTGGGTTATGGTCATGCTATTCTGACGGCTGCAAATTTTGTTGGTGACGAACCTTTTCTACACCTTGTAGGAGATCATCTTTATGTTAGTAGAAATGAGGATGGATGTGCAGGTCAGCTGGTTAAATTGGCTGAAAAGGAAGGGTGTTCAATTTCTGCTGTAAGCGCAATACGTGAAAGTTCCATGCCAAATTATGGTGTGATAGGGGGCAAAAGAATCAAGGGGTCAAAGGATTTATATAAAATAGAAAATGTGGTTGAAAAGCCAACTCCTACCGAAGCTGAGCAAAAACTTTTTGTGCCTGGACTTCGCTCAGGGCATTATTTGTGCTTTTTTGGGATGCACGTACTTACGCCAGCCATTTTTGAAATATTAGAAAAAAAATTGAGTAATCTGGCTCCAGGGAGAAAATTAAACCTTTCTGATGCATTAAATGAGCTTTCCAGACATGAACAGTACCTTGCATTGGAGAAACATGATCTTAGGTACGATGTGGGGACAAAATATGGTTTATTAAAAGCTCAAATTGCCCTTGCACTGAGCGGTAATGATCGGGATCAGGTACTATCTGAATTGCTTGAATTATTTACATCAAGAGAATTGGGGGCTTATAGTAAATAGTATGAGTAGATTAGTTCAAATTATTACTGCAAAAGATCCAATTGAAAGAGACCTTTCCCTTGATGTAGAATGCAAAGATAAATCCTTAAAATTTCTGCTTTCGGAAGCGGAGGCATTAGAAAAAATGCGTCTTGAAAATGAAAATCTTTATGAGAAAGTAAGAGGTTTATTTTTTCTTTATGCACTTCATAGATTTCATATACCATTTTCCAAAGGAATTGATGAAAAATCAGTAATTCCTTATGTAGCATATGATCATATATTGAATAGGAGATTTGAGGAAGCTATTGAAATACTTCTTTCAAAACAAAACGAGTATGGTGCCAATAAAGGTCTCTCGTCAGCTTTAGCAGAAGCATATAAAAAATTGGCCTTTCAGACACTTGCGGATCAGGTAAGGAAAAGTGTTAGATCTACTCTCGGAAATCAGTGGATGTTTAGGACAGGCCACCCAAATGACCATCCATTAAAGATTAAAAAAGAGCTTTTGGTCATTGATAAAGAAACTGGGTTATACCCAATTTTGCATGAAGTTACTCCCGTTCGGATGGATATCAGTCATAGTGGCTGGAGTGATATTTTCTTTTTGGGGATGGATTATCCTGAAGGAGCTAACGTGCTTAATATATCAGTTGACCTGAGTGTCCGAGATGAAAATGAAAATGAGCCAAAACCTCCTATTGAAACCTTTTTTAGAATTATTGAGGAACCCATCTTGAGACTAACCAGTGTTGACTTGGGTGTCACAGCTGATATTCACAAACTCACAGATGTCTTTGATTTTGCAAAAGATTATCTTGGATTGATCAAAGCAGCTGTTATTGCATCAGGACTGATTCCACCTGCAATGGAAGGTGCGGATATATTAATTAAAGATTTATTCTCACAAATCATCGGCCCCGGTTATGGAGTTGAAATTATTTCTCAAGTCAATGGAATCCCCAAAGGGTCCAGATTGGCTGTATCTACTAACCTCCTTGCTTCACTGATATCGGTGTGTATGCGAGCATCAGGCCAGACGAAATCGATGACGGGTCAACTGGAAGAAAATGAACGCAGACTTGTAGCAGCACGAGCCATATTAGGCGAGTGGATCGGTGGATCTGGAGGTGGATGGCAGGATTCAGGAGGAGTTTGGCCAGGAATAAAATTGATTCAGGGCGTTCTGGCAAAAGAGGGTGATCCTGAATTTGGCATCAGCAAAGGCAGATTGTTGCCGCAACATACTATTTTGTTTTCTGATCAGGTAAATGAACTCACCAGGTCAAATTTGCAGGATTCACTCGTATTGGTTCATGGTGGTATGGCTCAGGATGTAGGACCAATTCTTGAAATGGTAACTGAAAAATACCTTCTAAGATCTGCAAAGGAATGGAAAGCCAGAAAAGAAGGAATCCAAATTTATTCAATACTGGTGGATAAACTGAAAAGTGGAGATATCAAAGGCCTTGGATTATTTACTAATAAAAACTTTGATGGTCCGATCCAATCAATCATCCCCTGGGCAAGCAATAAATACACTGAACTTATCATTGAAGGTGTAAAAGCAAAATATGGTAAGGACTTCTGGGGATTTTGGATGTTGGGAGGGATGTCTGGTGGTGGCATGGGGTTCATTTTTGAGCCATCAAGGAAGAAAGAAGGTCAGATCTTTTTAAAAGAATTGATGTCAAGTTTAAAACAGAAGTTTGACAAATCAATTCCATTTGCCATGGAACCGGTTGTTTATAATTTTTCCATAAATGAAAATGGCACCTATTCGCAAATGAAATTGGGTAGTGAAGCTTTACTTCCCACAGGTTATTATGCCATTCGTGTTCCTTCAGTTCTTAAGGAAGAAATGCAACATATTCCTGTTAATCAACGCAAAGAACTAGAACAACTTGGTGTAGCATGCAAAACCAAGAAAGATTATTCGGGTTTTGTTTCTACCTTATTTGACCGGATGATTCCTCAGATTAGTATAGAGTCATCTCAATCACAAACACTTGAAAATCTACTTGAAAATCATGGATTTGACGCTACTTTTCATAATCAATTAAAGGCTGATTTGAAAAGTGGCAGAATAGGACTTTCGCAAAATAGGCTCCCAATAAATACAAAAATAAGTGATGTTGAGAATGCTGATGTAGAGATTGCATTTAATGGTTTAGATGAACAATACTACAAAAGAGGTTTAGAGTCCATAAAAAATGGAGAGCTGGCCATAGTTTCATTGGCTGGAGGAGCTGGAAGCAGATGGACCAAAGGGGCAGGAGTAGTCAAATCATTGAATCCATTTGCAAAATTAAATGGAAAACACAGGAATTTCATTGAGGTCCATTTAGCTAAAAGCAGCAAAATAGCAGAATTGTGTGGGGTCAGCATTCCTCACGTTTTCACAACTTCATACCTAACGCATGGTGCAATTGATCAATCGCTTAAGCAAGAAAATAATTATGGTTATAACGGGCCCATATACCTTTCTGAAGGCAAAGTAATTGGATTACGGATGGTACCGATGGCACGCGATCTTAGATTTGAATGGGAAGAAATGCCACAACAAATACTCGATGAACAGCAACAAAAGATGCAACAAAGCCTTCATGAAGCACTAATTTCATGGGCGCAAAATACAGGTGAAGGCAAAGACTATACTGACAATCTGCCTCAACAATGCGTTCATCCTGTAGGGCATTGGTATGAAGTGCCTAATATGTTACTTAACGGGACATTACAAAATTTATTAAAAAACCATAGTGGTCTTAAGCACCTAATGGTTCATAATATTGATACACTTGGGGCAAATGCTGATCCAGCACTATTGGGCTTACACATCCGAAAGGGTGGAGTGCTCACAACCGAAGTCATATCAAGAAACCTGGAAGACCGAGGTGGCGGTTTGGCTCGAATTAATGGGAATCTTAGGCTGATTGAAGGACTTGCATTGTCTGATGAAAAAATTGAATTTGATTTGAGTTACTATAACTCAAGTACGACATGGGTTGATATTGATGGATTGCTTAGTGCATTCGGACTTCGGAGAGATGATTTAGGGAATCAAAAATTAGTAAAAGATTCCGTAAGGGCAATGGCTCAAATGATGCCTACTTATATTACCATTAAAGATGTAAAGAAAAGATGGGGTAAAGGCCAGGAAGATGTTTTTCCTGTAGCTCAATTTGAAAAATTGTGGGGCGATATGACTTCTCTACCAGGGCTAAAATGTTCTTACGTTGCTGTCCCAAGATTACGAGGACAGCAACTAAAAGAAGTAGCTCAACTTGATGGCTGGCTTAGAGATGGTTCAGCAGATTATTTACAATCTATTTGCGATTGGGGATAATCCCTAAACGTACATCACAGATTTTACTGCTGCAATTGTCCTTTTTACATTAGGCAATGAAGCCTCGATAAGTGTAGGCGCATAAGCTAGTGGAACATCCATGGAATTGACTCTGGCTACTGGTGCGTCTAAATAGTCAAAGGCATTTTTCTGAACGTGATATGTGATGTCTGTAGAGATGGATGCCATAGGCCAGGCCTCTTCTACAATTACTAATCTATTAGTTTTTTTAACTGAATTAACTATTGTTGAATAATCCAATGGCCTGACTGTTCTTAAATCAATAACCTCAGCTGATATCCCTTCTTTTTCTAATTCGATGGCAGCCTGATCTACAATTTTCATCATCTTACCAAATGAAACAAGGGTTACGTTATTTCCTTCTTTTGTAATGTTGGCTGCCCCAATAGGAAGTAAATACTCATTTTCGGGGATCATAGCTTTATCGCCATACATCACTTCAGATTCCATAAAAATAACCGGATCATCATCTCGAATTGCTGATTTTAAAAGGCCTTTAGCATCATAAGGATTCGAAGGTATAACAACTTTTAATCCGGGAGTATTGGCATACCAATTTTCAAAGTTTTGTGAATGTTGGGCAGCGAGCTGACCAGCATTTCCGGTAGGGCCTCTAAAAACCATCGGTGCAGAATATTGGCCTCCGGACATCGATTTTATTTTGGCAGCGCTATTGATTATTTGATCAATAGCTACAAGCGAAAAGTTAAAGGTCATGAATTCAATAATAGGCCTTAGCCCATTCATAGCAGCTCCTATACCTAATCCAGAAAATCCCAATTCAGAAATGGGGGTATCAAGAATTCTATCAGGGCCAAATTCTTCAAGCATACCTTGACTGGCTTTGTAAGCTCCATTGTACTGTGCAACTTCTTCTCCCATCAAAAACACTTTAGGATCACGCCTCATCTCTTCTGACATGGCGTCTCTTATAACCTCTCTGAATTGTTTTTCTACCATTTTAATTATTTTTTAGGAACGCAAAAATATACAATATTGAATATAACCAAAAGTAATGTCATTTTGATTTCAAAAAAAAACCCTCTCAAACGAGAGGGTTTTTAAATATACCTTTTGAAATATTTTTATTTTACAGCGTCTATGAAGTTGCTGTCAGTAGCAAATTTGGCAAATTCCAGATCACCTGCAGCTTTAGACTTAAGCTCTGGATCGCTATTAACTGCTTTCTTTACATTGGCAGCAACATCACTTGCTTTTCCAAGTCTTGAAGAGGCAATTGCAGCTCCATAAAAAGCCATTGCATAGTCACCATCTTTATCAGAAAGCTCGTCAAAAGTGATCATTGCATTTTGATAATCTTTTGCTAATACCTGAGCTAAACCTTTGTTGAAAAGGTTGTCAGCATTATCAGTAGCGTTGCTTAGCGATTTAATAGCATCAGAATACTTTGCCATCATAATCTCAATTGATCCTTTTGTACCATTGAAACCATAAATAATTTTTGATGGAGGATTCATTGCTACTGCATCAGAAACTGAAGCCAACGCTTTTTCAGCATTTCCTTGCATCAATTCTGCACTTCCCATGTTTCCTTTTGCATACGCAGTGTTTTTCTTGTTCAAAGAAATTTCGAATTGAGTTACAGCTTTTTCAACGTTTGCATTAGCGTTACCTTCCACAGCCATATTTAAGTAAACAGCACCCAAATTGTTGTGTGCAGCCCAGTTGTCATATGTTTTTACTGTTGCTTCGTAGATAGCAGCTTTTTCCTTTAAAGAAGGAGTTAAAAAAGCAGCATATGCCAATTCACCATAAGAAAGCGTATCAGCTGGAAGTTTTCCTTCAGCAATTTGTTTTGCTAAGA
>JAHEMV010000323.1 GCA_024643455.1 Cytophagales bacterium | reverse complement strand
GGCGAAAACTGGATTATAAAGGTAAGTTTCATCGTCAGTTTGATTTTTCATGGGAGTTCGATGGTATTGAACACCAGGGAGCTTATACATCGGATGGCTATTTGGTTGAAGCCGCATTTTCACTCAAAGATCTTCACAAATTAGGAGTAATTAAGGATGACACTTTTTATGCAGGAGTTTACAGAGCAGATTTTCACTATGGTCAGGATTCTTCAGTTGTCCATGTTTATGCTTCATGGCTTGATCCTCGCACAGATGAACCTGATTTTCATGTGCCTGCTACTCTGGGGAAATTCTATCTTTCTAATTGATAAGGCCTGATTAAAGGTCCACATCGCATTAATTTACATCTTGGGACATGTGAGGGAATTTTAAGTCTCACTAAATTGAAAGATGCACCAAAAAACAAATTGGCAGCCTTGTCAATTTATGAAGTCATAATCCACAATTTTAAAATAGGTGACTGAAGCCTGAAGATTGTATTATAAATATGCTTTGAGAGGGATTGATTTAATTTCTCAATGAAATGCAGGATGTCTCAAGGATTGACAGGCATTGTAACGACACTAATATTAGTCTATTATTTTTTAAATTCTTACTCATATGAAAAATCGAATATTGACAACTTTGATGGTAATATCTGGAACCATCATGACACTTTCCGCACAGATAATCTATGATCCTCCATCAAAAAAACTGGTTGAATTCAGTTGGGCTTCTCCCACGACGCTTGAGTATAACAATAACACGGGACTATATGATTCAGGCCCCTTTGATGGCATTAGTGTCAAGTTATCCAAGGAGGCAGGCGGAGGAAATATTTTCATGGTAGAGAACTGGGCCGCCGTTACAGAAGAAATGAAAGACAAAGAATTTGAATTGGTAAAAAGTATTGGTGAAAAATCCGTGCTTAAACATAATTTCCTTGTTCTTTACGGAGCTTCCCAGATGGACTGGTTTTCAGATCAACATTGGAAAAATGCGGAGGCTTATATTCGATTCGCTGCCAATCTGGCTAAAGTTGGAAATTTTAAAGGCATTTTGTGGGATCCTGAACCGTATAAACCAGGAAAAAATCCATGGAAAATGAGCGAACAGCCCAACAAGGAAGGTCGTTCATATTATGATTATTATTTGCAGGTCAGAAAGAGAGGTGCTCAGTTCATTCAGGCTATCCAGGATGAATTTCCGGATGCAGTGATCCTTTCATTGCGCGAATTTTCAGACTACCAAACGGCGTCCCCATTTTCACAGGCGATAATTCCAGTTCAGGATTTAAGGCAGGCTAAAACCAGTCTGGAAGAGGCATGGTGGGCCTTGCATTTACCATTCACCATCGGAATCCTGGATGCTATTGAGGAAGAGGTGACATTGATTGATGCCAATGAGGAAGCATATTATTATACTTCAGCCATAGAATTCTACAAGGTACGCAATGATGTATTTAATGACACCAGGGCTCTTCTCCCTGCCGCGATGCATAAAAAATTTAAAGCAAATTATTGTCTGGGGCATGCCGTTTCTACTGATTATATTGCCGGCAATTGGGCGGGATTATTAAGTGCATTTCCATATCGCCTAACAGGGCAAGGGACGATGTTGTCGTCTGCTGAAAAAGCATTGTGGTTTGAACATAATATGTATTATGCCCTCCAAACATCTGACGAATATGTCTGGCTGTATTCTGAAGACCTCAACTGGTGGACTGGTGAAAAGGTGCCTGAGGGATTTTTAGAAGCCCTGGAGAGCGCAAGAAAGAAGGTAAATGAGGTGAAGCCGCTTGGATTTAAGGTAGAAGAAATGCTGGAAAAAGCTCAGGATAAAGCGGAGAAGAGTGGTAAGAAAAATAAGTAAAACCAGCAGCTTCAAATTGAAATAGATATAGGCACAAAATAATTCAAGATAAGGCACTTCCTCCAATGCAAAAGAGATTAGTTTCATTGGATGCATTTGGAAGTTTTACTGTGTTCTGGATACTGGCTGGTGTCATGGCTGGATCCCGGATGAAGTCAGGAAATGAGCCTAAAAATAAACTGAAGGGACTGGCATTAGAATCATTACTATTGATTTTTTACGGCTTAATAAGTATGAACTTTATTGACGATTTTAAAAAAGGCAAGACAATTATCGTTGCACGGATTGCGACTTCCGTTCAATGGTTACTTTATTACTTTTTGTATCGATACAAACTATTTGTCAAAATATAGAAAATGAAAACTTGTATTATCGCATTACTGATATCCGTGTATCCTGGTTTGTATGGCTATAGCCAGACTAAAAATGGAGAGTTTCAGAAATGGGCAGAACGGCCCCCAATGGGATGGAATAGCTATAATTGCTTTGGTGCAGCAGTGAATGAAGCGGAAATTAAAGGAAACGCTGAAATGATGGCTGCACATTTGAAAAGAACAGGATGGGAATACATCGTAGTGGATTACTGTTGGTATTATCCTTATGTGGGTGCGTTAAACAATCCACCGCAAACCATGGATTATCAACCATCATTGCCTATGGATCAATACGGACGATTGCTTCCTGCTGTCGACCGGTTTCCTTCAGCCAGAGAGGAAGGATTTAAAATGCTTGGAGATTATATACATAGCTTAGGTTTAAAGTTTGGCATACACGTGATGCGCGGAATACCCAGGGAAGCAGTCGCCAGGAAAATGCCTGTTAAAGGAACAGGTTTTACGGCTGATCAAATAGCGGACAAGAATAGTATATGCCAGTGGCTTAACCTGATGTATGGTGTGGATATGGCTAAGCCGGGTGCCCAGGAATACTACAATTCACTTTTTGAGTTGTATGCTGAATGGGGTGTGGATTATGTGAAAGTTGATGATATATCGACACCTTATCATGCTGAAGAAATCGAAGCAGTTCGAAAAGCAATTGACAATTGTGGTCGTAGGATCGTACTTAGCTTATCGCCTGGAGATGAGACGCCCGGCGAACAAGCCAAGCACGTCATGCAAAATGCAAACTTGTGGCGTATATCTGCAGATTTCTGGGATGCCTGGCCTCAACTGGAAGAACAATTTGAATTACTTCATAAATGGGAGAAGTATAGTGGCCCAGGTCACTGGCCGGATGCAGATATGATACCAATAGGATTGCTCAATCGTCGCGGTCCGGGACACGGACTGGAACGACGATCAAATTTTACAGACATCGAAAAGTTTACCTTGATGACCTTGTGGTCGATCGGAAAGTCACCCCTGATGTACGGAGGCGACCTGATGATGATGAGGCCGGAGGAATTGTTATTGCTCACTAATGAAGAAGTCCTGGCAGCCAATCAGAACAGTGAAAACAACCGCCAGCTTTTTCGCAAAGGAGCATACATTGCCTGGACAGCCGATGTGCCTGGGGCCAGCGATAAATATCTCGCTGTATTTAATACTGGCGAAAATAATAACGCTGAAATACCTATTGATTTATCCGAATTAGGTTTTGATAAAAAGGTTACTATCCGTGATTTATGGAAAAAGGAAAATATTGGGGATTTTATAAATACATTTTCCCCAGTCATTGAACCACATGGATCAGGTTTATTTTTAATCAAATGATGAATAAAAACAGGAGTTAATAACTATCTCATTACCGGAAAACACCATAAGAAAAAATATGAAAAAATACTTATTTCTCCTGTTTACAATAGCACTTTCAGTTCCACTGCAAGCTCAAAAATTCACCAAAGTTACCGACAAATCCATATCTCTGGACAATGGAGTAATAAACAGAGAAATACTTATAGACAGCGGAAGAATTTATACTCAAGCGTTCACCCTCCATGACGGTGAGAGTTATTGCATTCCTGCAAACAGCAAAGAATTTTCATTTACGGTAAATGATGAACAATTTTCAGGATTTTCCGGATGGACTATTGAGAAGGCGATTTCCATTGTTGATAATACCGGCGGAGAAGGAGTTTCGGTGCTACTCAGGGAAAAGTCTAATAAGCCCAGGATACAAATTGAAATTAATTACATGATATATCCTGATCTTCCATTAATACGGAAATGGATGAAAATTGAAAATATCAGCAATGAGGATCTAAAATTGGAATCACTTACGACAGAAGATTTGGTCACAAACATGATTTTTTACTGGTCAACAATTCTTCATAAATATGCTAGACAAACACAATTCGCGCATTTCGTTGGAGACTGGGACGATCCAGTTGTGGTAGTACACAATACAAAGAAAAGGATGGGCATGGCTCTTGGCAATGAAGCGATGGGAGTACTAAAAAGAACTGCCTTCAATTCAGGCGAATCGATCGCTGAACAAAATAATATACAAGTGGGATTAACATGGGCAGATCAGGATTATCCTTTCAGGAAATGGCTTAAACCTGGTCAGGCCTGGGAAGCTCCAAAAACATTTATTTGCCTTTATGAGAATAGAGATGATGCATTTGAAGTGGTAAATGAAGAGGTAAATACATTTATGATCAAGCATATGAGACCTCAAATTGTTAAGATAAAAGACAAGCCAACCTTTGTGTATAATACCTGGATCCCTTTTAATACAAACTTCAATGATTCTATCATCATGGATTTGGTTGGAGATGCTGCAGATTGTGGGATTCAGGAGTTCATTATTGATGTAGGCTGGCACGTAAATGAAGGAGGAGAATCCGCATACGATTTTATTGGGCCTGACACGTATGGTGATTGGCTTGTAGATGAAAACAAATTTAAAGGAGGGCTTAAACCGACCTTTGATTACATGAAATCCAAAGGCATAAAGCCGGGTTTATGGATGTCAGTAGGTTCAGCATCTGTTTCATCAAAAGTATACAAAGAACATCCTGAATGGTTTGCGGAAGATATGCATGGGAACCCAATCTATCTTCAAAATATTGGATCAACAAAAGCTTTTACAGCGTCCTTTGGAACTGATTGGAAAGATTACATAAAGGATAAGATTCTTTCGCTGGTGTCCAGTCACGGATTAGCTTATGTAAAATTGGACTTTGCTGTCGTGACCAGCGCATATGTTCATGATATAAATCATTCGGGTTCGTATGCTAAGGATCATCCATATTACAGAGACCACGCCGAATCATTTGTGGTATTATATGAACGACTTTATCAATTGTTTGATGAATTGCATCGTGAGGTTCCGGATCTGTTTATCGATTGCACCTATGAGACTGCAGGAAAGCATCATTTAATGGATTATGCCATTGCTAACCACGCGGAAGGGAATTGGTTATCAAACTTCGATGAACCATCACCGGTCGGTCCTCTCAGAATCCGGCACCTCGCATGGTGGAGGTCTCCTGTCATGCCGGCAAGTTCTCTCGTCATAGGCAATTTCGAACTGGATGACCCTGAGTATGAATTTGGTTTGAAATCGTTGATCGGAACATTGCCCATTGTTTTAGGAGATCTCAGAAAATTGACAGATGAACAGAAAAGGGTGATTAAAAGTTGGGCAAGCTGGATGAAGGCAATGCAGGAAAAATATGATTACATGTCATACCGTAAAGATCTTGAGGGTTTTGGTGAACCCAGACAAGGATTCTGGGATGGGTGGCAAAGAATTAATTTTCAAACCAAAGAAGGTGGCATCATAGGCGTCTTTAAGCAAAATGCACGTGAAAACAATAGAACAGTTTTTGTGAAAGACCTCATTCCAGATGCAACTTATTTGGTGAAATTAGCACCTTATGGGAAAATATTGCAGGAGGTTACCGGTAGAGTGTTAATGGAAAAAGGCTTTAAGGTTACCATAAACAAAGATATCGACGGGATGATTTTTGAAATTGGATTAAAGTAAAACCTTTATAGAAGATACGAAATGGCTTACATTCTTAAAGTGAGAAAATTTACTCTTGATATCACAAAAATCCCTTTTATACTGGTTATCTATGCATTTTCTTACGACAAATCTCAAACATTAATTCAATTATAAATTTCACATAAAAGTTTAAAATAAATCATTATGAAATTACCGTCTTATTGTCTATTCCTGGTTTCCCTAATCATTTTGCCGTCCTGTATGGATGATGTCTCAACACCGCAAAAATTGTCAATAGATATGTTAAGTGACGAAGTTTGGTGGGGAGGTGAAGTTGTTGATGGCCGACAGATGCCCATTGGCAGAACTGAGTTTGCTCTTGATCAAAACGGAAGTGTTGGGACAAATCAGTCTCAACCATTTTTCCTGTCAAATAAGGGGAGGTATTTTTGGTGTGATTCTCCATTGAAAGTAAACATTTCTTCAAACACAGTTTTGGTCGAATCAAATGAAGCTGAAATC
>JAHEMV010000322.1 GCA_024643455.1 Cytophagales bacterium | reverse complement strand
TGGATATATTATAAAATCACTGCGCTCAAAACAGTTTAAAAGAAGCCTGATATAAGCAATTTTTAAAATTATTCTACTTAATTGCAGGTTATTCAACGGTTACCGGTGTTGTGCTTTCGTTCATATTTGCATTTCACACTTGATTTTTTCTAATAGGGGTTCGATGGCATTATTTCCCATTTCTTTATAGATTTAATTTCTGCAATTCCGCCATTTGAAAATACAGATACACCTGTTCCTCCAAGCGTTGGATAAACTCTTCGCGCTATAGCCTGTCGGTTGTTTGCATAGACCTCAATTATTGATTTGTCTACAAAAATCCTTAATACCAGAGGTTCTCCCTTTATAAGCTCCAAGGGTGCTTCTTCAATAATTTTTTTACCAAATTCTAATCCCGATTTTCGGGTATCCACCTTTAATTTTTTTTCTTTTCGGTCATAATAAATTACCGTTTCTTCTCGTCCATCGTCCGACATGCATACTTTTACCCCAAACTGGTCCGAATCATTGGGTTGTACGGTAATCTCCAGTTCCATCAATTCATTGCCCAGTTCATTCAGTTTAACTTCTTCCCCTGCATTAACCTTTACATCAGACAATACTTTTTGATTCATTCGCAGAGCTTCCAACTCCTTCACCGGCATCATTCTAAGTGTACCGTCCTCTCCAAGCCATAATGCCCGGGGAAGCCCGTATGTGCCTGTCCACCCGTTATATCCTTTTAGCTCGTCCGGACGATCATCAAAAATCCATGTCCACATAATTTGCCTGCCTTTGTCATCAACAAGAGCTTCAGGGGCAAAATAGGATTTATCATTCCATGTCATGCGTCCATGAACTTCAGGAAGAAACTTATCACTTTTGTATTCGCCTATATAATACTGACAACCCATATTATGGCTTATGAAGAGCATTAGGTGCTTACCACTTGCTTTTCCTCCACCAGGTTCACGCGGTAAAGGCAAAAAACTAGGGCACATGTTGTCTTCCGTTTTGCTGGTCCATTTTCTGTCAGACACATAAAATCTATGCATATAATCCCAGTTTTCTAAATCCTCTGAAACAAACAAATCAAGCCAATCCCCCTGGTAGTCAATGGAATCTTTAGGAAGTTCCGGTTCATCCCTGTTTGCCGGTAATCCTTTTCCACGCGATCCATATTTTCTTAATACCAGTAAATTACCAGTAAGTATATAATATTTCCCGTCTTTTTTCCAGATATTGGAAGGATCTGCCGAGCCATAATAAAGATTCTTGCCCGCCTTGTCTTTTGTTTCCGTTATTCCCCAATCGGTTGATTTTATAATAGGATTGTTTCCAACTTTTTCCCATTGGTCAAAATTGTGATCTCTGTTTTTTGCAAGACCAATACCTTTTGCACCCCAAAGCATCCAATAAGATAAAACAGCTGATCCGTTATCGTCAACAAATGCCCCTCCGCTAAAAACACCTTCATCACCATTACCTGGGAGCAAAGCATCTGGGTGATGCCTCCAGTGCAACAAATCTTTACTGGAAACATGCCCCCAAGAGAATCCTGCCCCTGTGCGTTCATACAGGTACATCAAATGATACTGTCCGTTGTAGTAAAATGCACCATTCGGGTCACCAGGGTAGCCGTTATCTTCCGGAACACAAAAATGATAAGCAGGACGGTATAAATCAGCCAAAAGACGTTCTCTGTAATCACGGGTTGATTTTACAACTTCTTTAGGAATATCCTCATTGAGTTTAATAAGAGCATTAACTTCTTTTTCCTTGTTTTGCGATAATGCCAGTAAATGCGCTAAAAATAATGCTGTCAATGTGAGTAAAAAATGTTTTTTCATAAGTTTCATTTTTATTAAGTTACTTGAACTTAAATATTTAATTTGTAAAATTTACATCTAATAAAGTACAGTCTGAGCGTTACTATTCAAAATATACTTCCCAAATGCGAATTTTTTCGCCTTGTTCTTGTTTCATAATTAACTTAATTATCCGTTCAATTTTGAAGTATATTTCTTCAAAGCATTGTGACTGGCGTTACTCATTTATCTTGATTATCACTTCCAAAATAACTTTTAAAACCTCCTTTTAGATATTAAGCCATTTGTAAACATTATGCCTTAAAAAATTATAAGTCAGGTATTTAAAAATAGAATATTATTGATAAAATCCATTTAATATTTTGATCTGTTTATCAAATCAATGGAAAAAAAAATAAAATTCTGTATCTTTAAATCATTTAGATTTATTTTTTCCCTATTTAAATTATTCAAAAATGATCCAATATTCTTTAAGGCTGGTTTATAGAATTCCTCCATGTGCTTATATAATTATGCTATGTTCCTTTTTTATAGTATTTAAAACAAATTCACAGGACACCATTGTAGTAACCTATAATAATGATATTCCCAGCTCCTTTGACGTATATGATGAAACCTGCAATGGCCCATTGAGTATACTCTCAGCCACTTTACCTGCCGGAGATAATTATGAAGTATTAAAAGTAGATGTCAGTTATTCAATGTCCTCATTAGGTACTGCCCAGAAATTAAATCAACGATCTAAAATTAGATTAACCAATACAGGAGCTGAAGAAGTTGAAGTATCTGGAACTGGCAATACAGGTGGAATACAGGACTATACTCGGGAAATAAGTCTTGCTAGTGGCATTTATCCAGGTGGGACTCCTCTGAACTTCGAAATGTGGGTTCGTAGAACATTGGAAGATATCCCAGGATGTAATACCAGTTCAGTAAGAGTTAACGCCTTTTCATGGACCATGACCATATATCTTGGCGAAGAAATCAAAAGTCCAAGAGTTGGCGTAAACACTTCTTCACCTAAAGAATACCTAGACGTAAGGTCAGAATCCTTTGTTAAAAATTCGACTATTAATCTTGGAAATCCTGATAATACCAGATTTACAAAATTAAGCAATGCTTCACTGGATAATCAACCAGCCTACCTCGCTTGGAATGAAGATCAACCCTTCTCACTTGGAACCATGAAAAATGATACCGCAAATCTTGAGTCGCTCATTTTTATTGACACCACTGGAAAAATAGGAATTAATACCAAAACTCCGACCGCAGATTTTGAGTTAGTAGGTTCATTAGGATTGAATGGTCTTTTGGTTACAAAAGAGAATGAATATGCCATTGAGGGCATCTCTGATACCGGGAATAGTAGCATTGGCGTTGTTGGTAGATCAAATAGTGAGTTTGGTAAAGGAATAGAAGGAAGAGCCTATGCTTCTTCAGGTTTTACTCGGGGCGTTTCAGGTTTTTCAACTAGTCCTGATGGAACTGGAGTGTATGGATGGGCAACCTCATCGAATGGAGAAAATGTAGGCGTATTTGGTGAGTCCTGGAGTCTTTCAGGATATGGTGTGATGGGAGAAAATTCAAATAACCTTGGAGGAAGAGGAGTATATGGAAAGGTAGTAAGTCAATTTGGAGTTGGAGTCTTTGGTCATAATACTTCTACAGTATCTGGTAGCGGGGTTATCGGGCAATCCAACGGTAATGGAAAAGGAGTATATGGGAATGCCTTAGGGGCATCAGGCGTAGGGGTTTATGGTATTACAGAGGGATTAAGTGGATATGGTTTACATGGAATAAACACTGCACCTACAGGTGCTGCAATAAGTATTTATGGCGAGGTAAACAGCGAAGATGGAATTGCAATTAAAGGAGATGCCAAAGCAACATTAGGAGTGACATATGGAGTTCAGGGAATATCTAAAAGTCCTAGCGGAATTGGAGTTTACGGGAATGCTAATTCTTCAACCGGCTTAACACGGGGAATTTATGGTCTGGCAAATGCTACTGATGGGAAAGGTGTGGAGGGTTCTTCTTCTGGACAATTTGGGAAGGGTGTTTATGGAAATGCTATGGGAGAAAGTGGCAAAGCATTTGAAGGCGTTTCTTCAGGCTTATATGGGAAGGGTATTTATGTGAAGGTTAACAGCGAACACAGTAGTTCAAATGCTATCTTAGCTGAATGGGGCGGAGGATCTTCCTATGCTGGTTATTTTATAGGAAGAACACATATTGCAGGAACATTATCCAAATCAGCTGGCAGCTTTAAGATTGATCACCCTCAAGATTCGGCGAATAAGTATCTTTCTCAC
Source organism: Cytophagales bacterium (assembly GCA_024643455.1). Classification (GTDB taxonomy): domain Bacteria; phylum Bacteroidota; class Bacteroidia; order Cytophagales; family Cyclobacteriaceae; genus JAAUQL01. The sequence continues at coordinate 2,161 of JAHEMV010000322.1, read as the reverse complement.
AGTTTTGTGGAAAGTCCTGATATGATGAATATTTACAATGGTAATGTGGTAACAGATAATCAAGGTAATGCAATAGTCAAATTGCCAGAATATTTTGAATCCTTAAACATCGATTTTCGCTATCAATTAACAGTTATTGGAGAGTTTGCCCAGGCAATTATCTCTAAAGAAATATATAATAATCAATTTGAAATTAGGTCTGACAAACCGGGTATTAAGGTTAGTTGGCAAGTTACGGGTGTAAGAAATGATCCTTATGCAAGAGAAAACAGAATAAAAGTTGAAGAAAACAAAGAGACAGAAAATATTGGAAAATATTTGCACCCGGAATTGTATAATGTAAATAGATCTAGAATGATTGGTACAGACGATTCAAAAATAAGATAATTATCTTCTGCACTATCAATTAAATTATAACAAGGCAAAATCGTTTTGCTGGTAGTTTTGTAAATTCGTTAATTGTCAACTTTCAGTGAATATGGTTATGAATAATCTATGTTTTGTCTGGTATCCGGAATGATTTATATTTTTCCCCATAAAAGAATAAAATCATCAATAGATTTTCAATACGGTTTTCTGCTTATTTCTATGTTTTTACTTACCTTTTGAAAGTGTTCGTTAAAGTACCAAAAAGCATTATTTTTATTATACCAAAGATTTCATCAAAGGTTAAGAAATATAAAGATATCATAAGCACAATTATCTTTTAATATATAATTATTGATCGATATAAGCTTAATTACCTTAATTGGATACGAAAAGGACCTTGTTATGTGAAAACATTATTTGACCCTATATGTTCATAAAAAAAAGACTATCTAAAATACCTATCTATTTTAATTACTTTGTCAAAAGTATCAAATTATCCTTTTGCAATTAGTATTAATCTTTATGTTCTTTTCGAACATGAAGTGTCACCGAATGAGAAGATTCGCTTATTTTGATAATTTTGAGTTTTTCCTTATTATCAATTGAAGTTTTTTGAATTTAAAAAAGGGATACCACATTATTTCGATATCCCATGTATAAAATAAATAGTAACAATTCATCTTGGCCTAATAACAAAGGTTTCATTGTCGGTCGTCCCGTCCCAACGAAAATTTAGTTAATGTCTATCGTGTTCTTTTATTATTCCTGAGTTTTATCTAAATGCTCTAACTCCTTATGAAACATAAGTTGTTCTAATATACGATAATTTGATGGATGTATTTCATTCAAGTTTCCTTTAACCAATTCTGTTTTAACATTTTTTGCTATAGTTTTGAATTCTTCCGTTTTCATTATTTGCTTTAAACAATCAATATAATTTTCAAATTTTTCGATTGTATTTACCTTCTTATTGAAATTGTAATTTCTAGTCAGGTAAGCATTTACTCTACTATCCCATATCGGCATAAGATCAGGTCTAATAAAATGCATAAGTTTGGATGTACCAACAATAGAATTGTTGAATAATTTTTAAAGGGATTTTAATTGTCCACTATTTGGTATCGTCGAATGTAATTTATAATTTTTCAGAATTTCGCATGCCTTTTCAAATTCATCGGTTTTAAAGTTGAAAATAGTTGGCATCCATCCATAAGTGAAATTTATACCTATCGTTAAGTTATTTTTAGTGATTTTTGGTGGGGTCTCGAAATAGTCAATAAATACTTTATAAGTCTCAACATAGTTTTCAGAAGTTAATTTGAATGATTCTGAATCTTCCAACAGCATTATTATTAATTTATCGAATGATTCTTGAACAGTTTCTTTCATTTTTTTTAAATCTTATAATTGCTGCCAACTGAAGCATGCCCACAAACTACATTAAATACTAAAAGTAGCTAATATTTCTTGCATACCTTACAGATGAGCAACTAAAATACTTCATAATTGTATTTTTTACTTTTGCTTAAAGTTGAACAAATACTTGCATATGGGCTTAAAAACAATTGTTTTTAGCCCAAAAAATCAAAAAAACATTTTTAGCTAGTTTGCAAGGTTATTCATTGAAAAAAAGGGCTTTTTTTAATAGATCTAAAATCGAATATCTATTGCTGGTTTTTTCCTCTGCCAGACAGTTTCGAAATAGTTTTATCATTAGTTTATTCGATTTTTTTCAGTTCGCTGCTTATAGAATCATTTAACACATGGATAGATTCTAATAAGTGGTTATACA
>JAHEMV010000321.1 GCA_024643455.1 Cytophagales bacterium | reverse complement strand
CCTATGCAGGACTGGAAACTGGATAAGGGGAGGATGATTTGCACGGTTTTGGGAAGAGACCGCAATGTGCATTTACTTAGTCATAAAATAAACGAGCGGACTGGTAATTTCAAAATGAGTATAAATTCAGGGATCCTTAAGAACACAAAAAGTGATGAAGATTGGGTCGGTTTTAAGCTGGGAGCCAAAGGCGAATTTAATGATTATCGAAGTGATGCTGTTTTTGGAAAAGGATTAAATGCTGGTGTGACTACTTCAGGCAAATTATTCATTGGACAGCTGGAGCAAAATAACGGCGAAAATCCAATGGATATCCTTGAGGTTTTGCCAGGATTCAAATTCAAAATATCAGGTATAAAAACGGATGATCATTATTCATTAAAGCTGGAGTTGCTCGATGAAGACAATGAACTGGTGAGTTTGATTGAAAAAACAATTCCTGCAATTGAATTATCTGGAGATTTGGTTGTTGTCAGCCATTTTGATCCTGGAAAACCTGGCGACAATGCCACAATTCTTGAGAATAGTGCATGGTTCAAAGACTGGCGTTTTGAAGGAGAACAAGTTTCGGTTCATAAGGAAAATATTTTTGGACCAATCTTGTTTGCACAACACACCCTTTCGGGTAGAGTGATGAAGATGACAGCTCAATTGCCGCCTGTAGGACAAGAGGATGGCAAAGAAGTGATTTTGGAAGTGAAAAGCGGAGATATATGGAATCGTATTGCAGAAAGTTCAATAGATAAAGATGCCCGAACTGCAACTTTCAAAGTGACCGATTGGAATGACAGTATTGATCATAAATATCGAATTTCGTATACCTATACCGGTGCAGATAATGAAATGCTTATCGATGCGTTTGAAGGAATAATAAGGAAAAATCCATTGGATAAAAATGAAATCGTAGTAGCTGGTTTTACAGGTAATAATGATCTTGGATTCCCCAATCAGGAGTTGGTTGAGAATGTTATCAAGCAAAATCCGGATCTGCTGTTTTTTTCAGGAGATCAGATTTATGAACCTGTTGGTGGTTATGGGAATATTCATGTCCCGCTTAATAAAGCTATGGTGGATTATCTGCGAAAATGGATCATGTACGGCTGGGAATATCGTGAGTTGCTTCGGGATATACCCACTGTGAGTATTCCAGATGATCACGATGTATACCATGGGAACGTCTGGGGAGAAGGAGGAAAAAAAGCTAGAGAGGATGGCAATGAAAAAGAAAGACAGGATAGTGGCGGATACAAGTTGCCGGCAGATTTTGTGAAGATGGTCGAACGGACGCAGACCAGTAATCTGCCAGATCCATACGATCCAACTCCTGTAAAGCAAGGTATTGGAGTTTATTATACAGAAATGAATTATGGGGGATTGAGTTTTGCGATTATCGAAGATCGGAAATTCAAATCATCACCAACGAATATGCTGCCGATGGAATCCAAAACAATCAACGGATGGGCTGAGAATAAGAAATTTGATGTGCGAAATAAATCGGATATCCCAGGCGCAGAATTACTTGGGGATCGACAGGAAGCTTTTCTTAAAGATTGGGGTTCTAACTGGAGTTCAGATACGTATATGAAGGTTTTGCTTTCACAGACAATTTTTAACAATGTAGCAACTTTGCCAAAGGATGCCGTGAGCGATGTCGTCGTATCAACACTAAGAATTATGGAGGCCGGCGACTACCCCAAGGATGATGTGATCGTGTCGGATATGGATTCGAATGGATGGCCTCATACTGCAAGAAATAGGGCAGTGGATTTACTCCGAAAATGCTTTGCTTTTCATTTGGCAGGAGACCAACATCTTGGAAGTACCATTCACTATGGAATTGAGGATTGGAAAGATGCTGGTGTAGCGGTTTGCGTGCCATCCGTTTCAAATTATTTTCCAAGAAGGTGGTATCCTGAAATTGCAGGCAAAAACACACCCTCAGGAGCTGCAAAAAATTTAGGAGATTTTTTAGATGGATTCAACAATTACTTAACCGTTTATGCGGTAGCAAACCCAATCTTCACCGGGAAAGAACCATCAAAACTCCATGATCGTGCTGCAGGGTATGGTATTGTGAAGTTTAATAAAAAAACAAGAAATATTACCATAGAGCTTTGGCCACGGGATGGAGATCCTACCAATCCTGAGAGCAAACCTTATTCTGGCTGGCCCATAAAAATAAATCAGATGGATAACTATGGCAGGAAGTCTTATGGATATTTACCCAAAATTGTAGTTAAAGGACTCGAACAACCACCGGTATACAAAGTGTTGGATGAAAATGGAAATGAAGTATATACCGTTCGGTCAATAGGAAATGAATTTGAACCTAAAGTCTTTGTGCAGGGTGATTACAAAATCATTGTTGGAGAGCCAGACAAGGATCAAATTAAAATTCTGGATGACCTTTACCCTACAAATGAACCTCAGGAGCCTATTGAGGTGAGGTTTTAAAATATTATATTAAAAAAAGAACCAAAATAAAATAGGAGGGGAATCGGTTTTTTTATTCTATTGCACTGAAAAAAGAATGAGATGATTTTAAAAAATGAAATAGACAAGATTGAGCGTTTGATTCAAGATAAAGATAAACTAGATCCTTCAGTATCACAAAAAGGTATATATTGGCATGTGGATCATTCGCTTAAAGTGATCATTGGAATCTGCAAAATATTGAAAAAATCTGACCCTGAAGAATACAAATGGAAGTTTAATTTATCGAGATTATTTGTATTTACTGCAGGTTTTTTTCCAAGGGGTAAAGGGAAGGCTCCGAAGCAGAGTACGACAGAAGGACCCATTTCTCAGGATGACCTTTTGGAGCAACTAAATACAGCTGAAACACAATTGGATTCTATAGTTAATTTGCCTGCAAAAAGTCATTTTGTTCATCCGTATTTTGGGTCATTGAATTTAAGAATGAGCAAAAAATTTTTAAAAATTCATACCATTCATCATTTAAAAATAATAGGAGATATTATGGCATCTTCTTAGGTTGGAATTAAATCCATTTCCCATATTTGATGCGGTTCGGCTTTTGAGATTCCGGTGCATCCGAAAGGAAGAGTTGATCTTAGGTTCTTCCTAAAATCCAGTGTTTAATAATCTTAAAATTTAACCTGAAAATACACAATCCGGTCATAATGGCATAATGCGTTTTCTAGTAAAATTTTGAAAGAGAACTATAATTTCAGTTATTCCAAATATTATTTGGTATATGATATTTTAGTTTGCTAAAAACACATAACCAAATATAAATCAATTGTATATATTGATTTGAGTTAAGTGATAGATAAAGAATATTATGTTGTTTTGAAGAAAATTGTATATAGCTAGTAAAAGCAAAAACATTATTACATTTGAGCTCATTTAAAAAAAAATCCTGTGTTGACGTTTAAAACTCTGGTGCTTTTTATTTAAAGATTTTTATTAAATATGATGGAAATAGAAAATATAGAATTGACCTTTCTTAGTCTTGATGACTATCAGGAATTAAAAAAAGCTATGATCGAAGCGTATTCCAGTATGCCCAATTCATATTGGAAAGAAGCACAGATAAATTCTTTGATTAGCCGCTTTCCTGAAGGTCAGGTAGTGATCAAAGTGAATAATCAAATCGCAGGTTGTGCTTTATCCATCATTGTCGATTACAATAAATTTGATGGCAGTCATACCTATAAAGAAATTACGGGCGACTATACCTTTGATACGCACACGTCAAATGGTGATATGTTATATGGAATTGATGTATTTATTAAACCGGAATTTAGGGGATTGCGTCTAGGCCGTAGGCTTTATGATTATAGAAAGGATTTGTGTGAGCGACTCAACCTTAAAGGTATTGCTTTCGGTGGCCGAATACCAAACTATCACAAATACGCTGATAGCATGTCTCCGAAGGAATACATCGAAAAGGTAAAGCGAAAAGAGATTCATGATCCGGTGTTTAATTTTCAGATTTCAAATGATTTTCATCCATTTAAAATTCTTAAGAATTATTTGGAGGGAGATGACGCTTCAAATGATTATGCTGTTTTGCTGAAGTGGGATAATCTCTATTATGAAAAAGGAATGAAACATCCTAATGCTACTAAAAAGGTCGTTCGGCTTGGCTTAATCCAATGGCAAATGAGGCCTTATAAAAATTTGGATGAGCTGCTGCATCAGGCGGAATATTTTATTGATGCAGTTTCAGGATATCGATCTGATTTTGCATTGTTTCCCGAGTTTTTTAATGCGCCTCTCATGGCTGAAAACAATCATATGCAGGAGCCTCAGGCAATAAGAGAGCTCGCAAAGCATACTGCGACAATCGTTCAACGTTTTTCAGAGCTCGCCATTTCGTACAATATAAATATCATTTCCGGGAGTATGCCGGAAATCAAAAATGATCGATTGTATAACGCGGGTTACTTATGCAAAAGAGACGGTACGGTTGAGCGCTATGAAAAGTTACATGTGACTCCCGATGAGGTTAAAGTCTGGGGTATGGATGTAGGAAGTCAACTGAAAGTTTTTGATACTGATTGTGGTAAAATAGGTATACTGATTTGTTACGATATCGAATTCCCGGAATTGAGCAGAATATTAGCTGAGCTGGGCATGGATATATTGTTTGTACCCTTTCTTACTGATACACAGAATGGCTATTCACGTGTTCGAAACTGTGCACAGGCCAGGGCAATTGAAAATGAGTGTTATGTTGCTATTGCGGGTAGTGTAGGAAATTTACCAAAAGTACATAACATGGATATTCAGTATGCCCAATCAATGGTATTTACGCCTTGTGATTTTGCCTTCCCTGCCAATGGTATTAAAGCTGAGGCAACTCCAAACACTGAGATGATCCTAATTGCAGACGTCGATATTGATTTGCTAAGAGAACTTAACCAATTCGGTAGCGTTAGAAATCTTAAAGATCGACGCAAAGATATTTATGAGTTGAAAATGGTGAAAAGAAGTTAATTTTTACACCAGTTTTATTGATGCTTATCATCTTATTTGTTCAAAAAAGATTATTTTGAACCAAAACAACTATTTTACTTTAGCTAAAAACTGGATTTTTGTTTAGTGTTGTGTTAAATGAGTGCACAAAAATATTCCCAGGCAAATAACTAAAAGTGTTAAAAACAGCATATTCATTCCAATTCTATTTGTGTTTATAAATAAATAGATATCTTAAAGTCGGATTTGACATTTTATAAAAAACAGGACCAAAATGATAATTAAGGAAATTGAATACATCAGGTTAGATATGCCACTGGCAATTCCATATACTACGGCATTCGAAACGGTTAGTACGGCCACCAACATCGTATTAAAATTAGTTACAGATAAAGGATTGGTGGGTTGGGGTTGTGCGGCTCCTGATAAACTTATAACCGGGGAAACACCAAAAAAGGTGATTAGTAATATCGAATCTGTGGTAAAACCATTATTGCTCAATCAATCTCCTTATCAGATATCAAAATTTACTTATTTATTAAAAGAGAAATTACCAAAGTCCACATCCACCATTGCAATGGTGGATATGGCATTGTACGATCTTTTGGCCAGAAAGGCTAAGTTACCTCTTTATCAGGTCTTGGGTGGATTCCGAGATGCAATCCCTACCAGTATAACTATAGGTATCATTTCTGTAAAAGAAACCATTGAACAGGCCACTTATTTTCTCTCAAAAGGGTTTACTATTTTAAAGCTTAAAGGTGGACTTGTTCTGGAAGAAGATATAGAAAAAGTCTTATTGTTAAGAGAAAAATTAGGAAAGGAATTTGTTTTGCGTTTTGATGCCAATCAAGGATATTCTTCAGCAGAAGCCATTGAGTTTATTCGAAAAACAGCAAAAGCCCGGATTGAAATTTTTGAACAACCGACAAGTAAAAAAACTGAAGACAGGCTAAGTCATGTGACAAAAAACGTTGATGTTCCAGTTATGGCAGACGAAAGTTTAAAGACCCTTAAAGATGCCTTTAGGTTAGCTAGTAACGATGTGATTGATATGGTTAATATCAAATTGATGAAAGTAGGTGGAGTGCTGGAGTCTGATCATATCAATTCAGTAGCCAAATCAGCAGGGATTGACGTTATGATTGGATGTCTCGATGAATGTGCTTTGGGGATATCAGCTGGTTTACATTTTGCACTTAGTCAGCCAAATATTGAGTATGCCGACCTTGATGGTCACCTGGATCTATTAGAAGATCCTTTTGAGGATTTATTTAAATTGAAAGACGGGATACTTTATCCCTCGACCTTTGCCGGACTTGGAAATATTAAGCCCAAGT
>JAHEMV010000320.1 GCA_024643455.1 Cytophagales bacterium | reverse complement strand
ATTTCTATTGAAAAGGTGAGTGGTTCATATTCTAAAAAACTGATCGAAGGCATTGTAAAGCAACGTTTATACAAGTCAGCTGAAGAGTTGACTGAAATCGATAAAGCGGTTAATATCACCGGAGAAATGCATCTTGAAGCCATGAAAATGGCCAAACCGGGAATAATGGAGCAACATGTAGTCTCTAAGCTCTTGGAAATAGCGACCTCTTATGGTGGATTCTATTCCTTTCCTCCCATTGTAACGATTCATGGTGAAACCTTGCATAACCATTATTATGGAAATACACTGAAAAAAGGCGATTTGTTGCTGGTCGATTCAGGAGCGGAAACCGACATGGGTTATGCAGGTGATATGACGCGCACTTTTCCAATTGGACAAAAATTTACAGGCATTCAAAAGGAAATGTACAACATAGTGCTTGGGGCTCACCAGGCCGCAGTGAAGGCCCTTAAACCTGAAATTACATTTAAGGAAATACATCTAATTGCTTCAAAAAAACTTGTTGAAGGATTGAAAGCATTAAATCTGATGAAAGGCAATATAGAGGAGGCTGTGGAATCGGGTGCCCATGCTATGTTTTTCCAATGCGGACTTGGTCATTTGATGGGACTTGACGTTCATGACATGGAAAATCTGGGCGAACAAAATGTTGGCTATACCCCTGACATGATCAAAAGCACACAATTTGGATTGAAATCGTTGCGCCTGGGCCGAAAATTAGAAGAAAATATAGTACTTACAGTAGAGCCCGGCATCTATATCATTCCATCGCTAATTGATCTCTGGAAAGCGGACAAGAAGCATCAAGAATTCATCAATTACACAGAGCTGGAAAAATTCAGATCATTTGGCGGTATTCGTGTCGAAGAAGATTTCGTAATCACAAAAAATGGCTCGAGATTGCTAGGTGATGCTGTTGCAATGTCAGTTGAAGAGATTGAACAAATTATCCGGGCATAAAAAAACGCCGATCATGCAAAATGATCGACGTAATCATAACACCAATAATTTTTTAATTCGCTTATTCTAGATGAATAGACAAACTAAAAAGTGTTTCATTCTAAATTCACTAAAGCATAACTAAAGTAATTTGAACCATCAAAACTTTTGGTGACAAAAATCACCCAATAAAAGTTTATGAGAAATGCTTCAACGCCTCACGTTTACTCAAATTTGAGAGTTCCTGCCGGGCGATAAAATCTTTTACTGCCTCTGGATTTTCTTTGGCATATTGCCTCAATGCCCAGCCAATGGCTTTCCTAATAAAAAATTCCTTTTGTGCTGCAAGACGAATAATAAAGGATTGCATTAATTCAAAATCAGTTTCCTTCTTATATCGCAACTGAAAAATTAGGCACGTTCGCTGTAGCCATATATTTTCAGAATCCATCCACTGCTGGGTCTTTATTTGAATCTGATCAGGATATTTTTTAAAATGATCACCTATTTGCCAGGCTGCCAAACCATCAACCGTATCCCACCATGATTTTTGAGTAATTAATTCCTGATAGAGATTTATCCAATTGGGCGGGGCTTTTTTATTATATTTCTGTAGTAATTCCATCGCAAAATAATGCAGTTCCCGTTGTGGTTGCTCCCATAATTCACGCATAATCTTTGGAATATCTTCGATAGCAGGCAAGTTGGTATTTGCTAAAAATGGTTTAGAAATTTCTCTCCTCAATGGAGATTTAATCCCATAGTACTCAAATTTATTTTTCATGTATTTGGACATAGATATGGCCGCAGTTTTGTCTTCATTTCGTATAAAAACATTAATGAGCTCCTGACTATAAATTGATACCATGACTATTGGTTTATTTTTATTTTTAATGATACCCAAAAACTTCTACCTATTCCATCGATTCCTGAGCCATGAACCCGATAAGCTGTATTTGTTATATTCTGGAAACTGGTATTGACAGAAAAATACCGATGATCATACCCCGCATACATGTTGAAAACGTTCCAGCCAGGTGTACCACCTTCTTCGATACGATCATCAGCAATATCCCCTCCAGATAGCCTTGCTTGTTTGGAAGCAAATACCCATTCCGCAATTGCAAAAAATGATTTGACAAAATTAGTTCTAAGCCCAAGACGGCCATTCAAAGGAGGAATACGGCGCATGGGCTCGTTATCGCTAAGGTTTTGGCCGTAGGTATAGCTTATATTTCCATAGGAAATCCATGATTTGCCCAGCTTGCCCTCAAGATCGATCTCGCCTCCATAAATGGCAGCTTCACTAATATTTTTTCGCTGATAGACTTTGATTCCATCTAGCGAGTCAGAACCATTGTATATCGCCGGAACGTTTTCAATTAGATCATCCAATTTATTGTGAAAAACATGTATAGCTCCAGAAAATCGATCATATCTTATTTTATATCCTAATTCCTTGTTGAGGGAAGTTTCTGGTTTCAAGTTGTAGGAAGGAACTTCAAATCGAAAATCGGCGATACCAAAACTGGAAACATCATTAATATTTGGTGCTCGAAAGGCTGTATTAATATTTGCAGAAAGATGGTTATGTTCATTTAGTTTATACATCATACCAAAATTACCTACCAACGCATCCGGAGAAATTTTTGTGTTTCCAAATATGGTGTCTTGTAGTTGCAGTTGAACGAAATTGTACCGAAATCCCATTGAAAAGTTCCATTTATTGAAGCTATAGCTGTGCAAGGTGTAAAGTGCAAAATTATCAGATGTGGATCCGTCAGGATAGAGACCTCGTGTGTATTCCACTTCGCCAGATTCCTGATTATTGATCTGGGCATTGCTCGCAACGAAGTCATGGTAATATTCTACTCCTGAAGAAGCCTCCCAGTCTTTCGAAATAGTAGAAATAACCTCGACATTTGCACCTAAGGTATTTACTTTATCCTTTTCTGTTACCAATTCTGGAGATTCAAATTTCTGCTTTTTCCGCACTTCCTGTGAATTTTGATACGACAAGGTATAGCGAACCTCTGATGCCCACTTGTTTTTGTAAAAAGAAGACCATTTCAAGTAAGCAAGCTCTCTTTGCTGTGGATCGAATTGATATGTACTATAATCACCGGGCGCGATTTTGTGGTATAGTGGGACATCGTTTTGTTTCAAAAACTGATAGGTTGCAGTGATCGTTTGATTGTCTTTTATATTATACTTTGCCTTAAAATCCATGGAATATTCATCATAAGCTGTTGGCTCCAAAAAACCTAAATCTCCTCCGGCAAGTATATCACCTAGATTTTTATAAGTAAGACCTCCTAAAAAAGCAAATTTCTCTGAGGCCATGTTTACTTGCCCTCTAACGGTTTTTTCCATATTATCAGACCAATATTTACTATACAATTCTCCACCGAACGTAAATCCTTCACTAGAAAAAACCGGATCTTTGGAAAACATATGGATAGTTCCACCAATCGCATCAGAGCCGTACTGTACCGATCCGCTACCTCGTAAAACTTCGACATTGGCTATCATCAATGGATCTATCGTGCTTAAATACTGATTAGGGCCAGATCGATAGGTGGAATTATTCAGCCTAATTCCGTCGATCATCAATAGCGTTTGATAGCCTGTAAGACCTCTCACAAAAGCCGACCCACCTCCATGATTTGTCTTCTGCATCCAAACACCAGGGACATTCGCTAGTGCCTCTGGCATTGACATTGGAGACAAGACATTTAATTGGGCTTTTTTCAGATGGGCTATAGATTCTGATCTATCAAACTCCTTGGTCTCATAACGCTGGGCTGAAATGACTACTGAATTATTTAGATAAATAACGGAAAGTGTATCTCCATCATCTGATATTATTGCCTGGACATTAAAGCTTGTAAAGAGTAAAACTATAAAACCTAAAAAGCGCATACTATTTTAATGTTTGCCTAAGAAAATTATATTTATTCAATTAAAAAAGTAGTAAATTCCAAAAGTCAAAATGATGAAATTTTTTGATAATAAATTCGATATTCTGCATTTTTTAGCTGATTTTACCACAACCACCAATAAATTTTAAAATCACAGATGCCAAAAATACTTATCACAGGAGCGACAGGTAATGTCGGGAAAGAACTTATAAAAGCACTGGATAACTTAAAGTCAGATTATGAAATTGTGATCGGTAGTCATAGCACTACATCCGTACAAAGGATACTTGGTGAATTCCCAAACCGAATCTTGCGTAAGGTAGATTTCACAGATCCCGAATGTTTTGAAGCTGCCCTTGAAAATATTGACACGGTGTTTTTATTGCGGCCACCGCATCTTGCAGATATCTCAAAATATTTTGACCCATTTTTTTGTGCCATGAAGAAGGCGCAAGTGAATAAAATTGTTTTTATTTCAGTACAAGGTGTAGAAAATCAGACCAAAATTCCTCATTTTAAATTGGAGAAATTGATTTTGGAACACCAGCTCGAGCATGTCTTTTTGCGACCAAGCTATTTCATGCAAAATCTCACTTCCACCTTATTGACCGATATCCAACAAATGAATAAAATATTTATCCCAGCTGGTAAACTGAAATTTACCTGGATAGATGCCCGAGATATTGGTAAAGTTGCTGCCAGAGTTTTAATTGATTTCGATTTATATAAAAATCAGATACTGGAAATCACTGGTCAGGAAGTAAAAAACTTTGAAGAAGTCGCATCAGAAATGTCAGAAGTTTTGGGCCGGGAAATCCTATACGATAATCCCAATTTATGCAGTTTTTATCTTAGAAAGAAAAAACTGGGTGTTCCCAATCCAATGATTTTTGTGATGATTATGTTGCATTTTTTGCCACGTTTTCAAAAACAAACCAATAAACTTACTACTGTTGTCAAAGATATTACTGGAGATGATCCAGGATTATTAAAAGACTTTTTAAAGAGGGAGATAAAAGTATTCAACCAATAATAACATGAAATACAGTTTACTAATTGCCTTACTTACCTTTGGTTCATTTATTACAAATAAAATTAAGCCCGAACAGGAATTACCATTTTCAATACAGACCCAGCAATCTCAAATCATGGAAATTAAAGGATTTCCAGGTGAGACAATTAATAAATGTATCGATAAAAGGATAATGAATCAGGATGTTGATCAATTGATCGAACCGTTTAAATTGAAAAATGAAACCTCCTGCTGGCAAAGTGAATTCTGGGGAAAATGGATGCTTTCTGCAGTAGCAGCATACCAGTACAATCATAATTCAGCACTCATGGAAAAAATGAAGTTTGCAGTGGAAGGATTGCTCGCTACACAGATGCCCGATGGACATATCGGCAATTACGGACCAGATGCCCAACTGACAGGATGGGATATTTGGGGTCGTAAATATACAATGCTTGGATTGATCAAGTATTATGAAATTTCCATGGATAAAAAGGCATTAGTTGCTGCCTCTAAAGTTGCAGACAAACTGATAAACCAGGTTGGCCCAGGAAAAGCAAATATAGTTAAAACCGGTTTTTATCGTGGCATGCCGAGTAGTTCCGTTCTTGAACCAATTGTTTATTTGTACAACAAAACCGGCAAAGTAAAATACCTCGATTTTGCAAAATACATTGTGCAACAATGGGAAACGAATGACGGGCCTAAACTGATAAGTAAGGCCCTGGAAGGGATTGACGTAAAAGACCGATTCCCACAACCTGAAAAGTGGTGGTCATGGGAAAACGGTCAAAAAGCATATGAAATGATGTCCTGCTATGATGGCTTACTAGAACTCTATAAAGTCACAAATGAATCAGACTATCTCGAGGCGGTTATCAAAACAGTTGACAACATTATCGAAACTGAAATAAATATCGCAGGTTCAGGCTCCGCCTTTGAGTGCTGGTACGGAACAGTAGAAAACCAGACCAGACCGACGTATCACACCATGGAAACCTGTGTGACGATTACCTGGATGAAACTTTGCAACAATCTGTTGGAACTTACTGGGGACTCAAAATATGCAGATCAGATTGAGCTTTCATTTTACAATGCGCTAATGGCATCTATGAAATTTGACGCTTCTGAAATCGCCAAATACAGTCCTTTGGAAGGTCTACGTCATGCAGGAGAAGAGCAATGCAACATGCACATCAACTGCTGCAATGCCAATGGCCCTCGTGGGTTTGCGATGATTCCAGCATTTGGCATAAAAACAATGGGGAAAGAAGTATTCATAAACTACTACGGTGAGTCCAATGCTGACCTTGTTGTTGAAGATAAAATAAAGGTCAATATCCGACAATCTACTACCTATCCTGAATCTGGAAATATCAACATTCAAATAAATCCTGAAAAACCTATGGATTTTACATTGAATCT
>JAHEMV010000013.1 GCA_024643455.1 Cytophagales bacterium | reverse complement strand
CGTTGGCCATTTCTCTTGGAGAGGGATCAATTGACGCTCTGATCGGAATTGCGGGAGGACTGCTTGGTGGTCTGGTTTATACTATATTATTGCCAGTGTTCCATGGCATTTTGGGGCCGGATTTAGGATCTGTAAGTGTCCAATCCATTGCAGGAGGAAACAACATCTTATTTTATTTTCTAGCCGTGATTATTGGTTTGGCACTGATTGCTATTTCATTTTGGCTACATAAAAAAGAAAAAGGTGAAGATTATAAATGGCTGTTAGCAGGTATTGCACTGGCACTTTTAAATGGCGTTGTATTAATGAATACTATGGAAAACAGACCAATCGGGGCATCAACCTTTTATCCCTATTTTAGTGATTTAGTGACAAATACAACTGGAAATGAATATTTTGAAAAAATTCAAAAGTCGGGAAATTGGGAAATGATTTTTTTGGCTGGGGCATTTCTTGCAGCACTGATTATATCCGTACTAAAGAAAGATTTTAACTTTACCTTAATTCATAAAAATTGGAAGGATTATAAAGGAGATGCACCTGTTACCAGAATAATCTGGGCTTTTATTGGTGGATTTATTTTAATTTTCGGTGCACGAATGGCAGGTGGATGTACAAGTGGTCACATCCTTTCCGGAGGGATGCAACTTTCAGTCAGCAGCTTTACCTTTGCCATATTTACTTTTGCAGGTTTATTGTTGACCGGAAAAGTGTTTTATAAGTCGGTCAAATAGTTTTTATACTTTCTCACCTTAAATTTTCTTTGTTTGAAAAACAAGTCATTTTTCTAAATGTCAAATCTATTATTGATCTCTTAAAGTTTCTGAAGGATTGGTATTGGCGGCTGAATAAATCGTTGAGGAGGTAGTGAGAAAAGCCAAAATAACGACAATTATTGATGAAATGACTATTGGAATAGTCCCAGATGAAATGTGGTATTCGTAAATAATATCAAGTATTTGATTGGTCAAAAATACACCAAATCCACTTCCTAAAATTACGGCTATTAGCATTGTGATAGCAAATTCCCGATTTAGAAGCAGGATAATAGTCTTAGTAGAAGCTCCCAACACTTTACGGATTCCAATTTCTTTTATTCTCCTTGAAACGTTCAGCGAAGATAGTGCAAATATCCCCGTCAAGGAAAGTAATCCTCCCAAGATGGCCATATAATAAAAGATAGTTTTCAGGTTATTATTGTCGTTAAGTGCCGATCCCAATGCCAGTTCATCCTGGTATTTTCCTGTAAAAGGCCGATCATCCACCAATTCTTTCCATGAGCTTTCCAGGTAGGCAAAAACTTCTTCCCCTTTGTTTGGTTTTGCCTTCACAATCAAAGTTTTGCAGGATTCATCATTAGCAGCCAGAAAAATATTTGGTACAGGATCATAATCCCTGTAAACATTTTCAATAATATTCCTGTATACACCAATAATATATTTTTTATTGCCTTCCAGATTGACCATTTTTCCAATTGGATTATGCAATTGATATTTTTCAACATAGGCTTCGTTTACTATGACATTCTCGTTAATGTCTGACTGATTGTCGAAATTAAATAACCGACCTTCAACCAAATGCATCCCCATAGTTTCCATGTAGTTTCTGCCAATAAGCAATGTCCTTACTTCCACTTTCCCAGTATCGAGGACCAGGTATGAATCTTCATAATTCCAACCGATATGGCTGTTTGTGGCAGCATAATTTGCCACTGCAGATTGTGCTGCTATTTTATCCTTTAGTCCATTAAATTCAGCCTCGGTGTCCGTCCATATTGTAATTAATCTTTCTTTATCATAACCTATATCCAGCATTTTTATAAAATCTGCATTTTTGGTAAAAACAATTCCGGCAATTATAAGTGTAATTGAAATTGAAAATTGTAGGGCATTTAGTATGCGTGACATCATATTGGTGCCTTTCAATTTTACCTGGCTTTGAAATATGGAAGTTGGCTGCAGCTTCCTGGAATACAGAGCGGGTGATAAACCGGAAAATAAAGCAACCAGGACAAATAATCCAATAAAGGCTAAGACAAGTCCAGATATGCTGACATCAGAGGTTTGATAATGAAGGTCCCAAATTGCAAAAAAGCCTAAAGAGATCCAGTGATAAAGTGCAATACCAACGATTAACCCAAGGAAGCTGGTCCATGACATTTCAAACATAAATTGTATGAAAATATGGCTTGATCTTCCACCCATGGCTTTTCTTAAGCCAATTTCTTTCATCCTTCTAGCCATCAAGGCCATGGATGTATTGGCCATATTAAAACTTACTATCAGGAGGATAAGAATCGCTAAAGTTGAAAATACAAGTAAGGCTTCAGAACCTAATCTCATATTTGTTTGGGCTCCGTTTATTGCTCTCCAATTTAAAAGTTTGGCGTTTTTAAATTTTATGAGCTGGTAGTCGGAGACCTTCCATTCTTCTCGCTTTTCATTTTGTAAGGCTACATATTTTTTTATTGACTTATTAAGAGGATCGATCGATTCACTGGAATTTATTTTGAAAAAAGTGCTTACTTGTTGCCAGGCTGTCCAATCGTCTTTTTGGATATCTTGTCCGTAGAGAAAATTGTCAAAAGGGGCCAAAGCATCGAAAATAAAACTGGAATTGAGCGGTATCCGGTTAAAAACTCCGGCGACTTTAAATTCCTGTGACCGTTTTCCGCCATAAAACACCGTAATTAATTCACCGATAGGGTTGGTATCACCAAAATATTTTTTTGCAAGTTCTTCCGTTAGGTAAATATTGTTTTTCTCCTTTAAATCCGATTGTCTACCACTTTTAAGTTTTAAATCGAAAAATGAAAAAAAGTCAGGATCTACGTAAGCGATACGCTGATTAAAGATTTGGTCTTCATGCTTGATATTGTCGCTCCAAACCATGAATCTGGTGAAGTTTTCTATGCCCGAAAGTTCATTTGCTGCCATTGGTCCCAATGGAATTGGTGCGAGTTCAAATCGTTCCTGAATGCCTTGCGCATCCGGTTTCAAGCAATGCAATCGTACTATTTTGTCTGTATCTTTGAAATAATTATCAAATTCCAGATTGTAGGCGTGAATGAGGTAAACGGTAAGACCAAAAGCCATTGCAACACCAAGGCCTAAGACATTGATGATGATATAATATTTATCTTTTATGGAATTTCGGATTGCAACTTTTAAGTAATTCTTCCACATAGTAGAAATGTTTAAAGCAGTTCACAGTTTAGACCTTAAACCCAAAGAATTGGTTGCATGAATAATTAATTAATTTGTCACTGATCAATAGAATCCCCCATTTCAGGGGGTGGAAATTTAGTAGATTGCGTTTTCAAACACCTGATTTTATATCCTTCTGATAATCTCATAGCTTCAAATCAGCTCACGACCTTATATGTCGGATCTTCCATTACATTGACATCAATAATGTCATCTGCATTTTTGAGTAACTGTCTGCAGTCGCTACTGAGGTGTTTTAAATGGATTTTTTTGCCAATTTTCGCATAGCGCTCAGTCAGTCTATTCAAAGCTTCAATTCCGGACATATCGGCAACGCGACTTTCAGAAAAGTCTATGATTACTTCATCAGGATCTTTTTGAACATCGAATTTTTCATTGAATACACCTACTGAGCCAAAAAATAAAGGACCAAATATTTCATAGTGCTTGATGCCAAGGTCATCAACATATTTTCTGGCGCGGATCCGTTTTGCATTTTCCCAAGCAAAAACCAATGCGGATATGACCACTCCGATCAATACTGCCAGTGCCAGATTATGGAGGAATACTGTAATCAACGTAACCAAAACCATAACAAATACATCAGATTTTGGCATTCTGCTAAATGTTTTCAGGCTTGCCCATTCAAATGTTCCGATGGCCACCATAATCATTACGCCTGTTAAGGCAGCCATGGGTAGTCGCTCAATCAGATCCGATCCAAACATGATAAATACCAATAACATGATAGATGCAACGATCCCGGAAAGTCTTGCCCGTGCTCCTGACGAAATATTGATCAGGCTTTGTCCAATCATGGCACATCCTCCCATGCCTGAAAAAAAACCCGTAACCAGGTTTGCCGTTCCCTGGGCGATGCATTCTTTATTGCTGCGCCCCCGCGTTTCAGTGATTTCATCAATTAGGTTGAGTGTCAGTAAACTCTCCACAAGTCCGACAGCAGCGACGATTAATGCATATGGAAATATGATAACAATAGATTCCCATGTAAATGGCACCATAGGAATATGAAATGGAGGGAAGCCTCCTTTTACAGAGGCGATATCACCCACAGTTTTAGTGTCCAGATTAAATCCAATGACTATTGCCGAAACAACAATAATGGCCATAAGAGATGAAGGAACAGCTTTCGTGATTTTTGGCAATCCCCAGATGATCAACATAGTCAGAAATACTAGTCCTGTCATGAAAATAAGTGTATTCCCAGTCATAAATTGAAGTGTGCCATTAGCATCAGGGATTTTGAACTGGTCTATTTGTGACATAAATATGACGATCGCCAGGCCATTTACGAATCCGAACATCACCGGATGTGGTACCAGTCGTATAAATTTTCCAAGCTTCAAAATTCCGGCAAGTATCTGTAAAATCCCCGCAAATACGACAGTGGCAAAAATATACTCCACACCATGGGTTTTGGCAAGTGCTACAATAACAACAGCGACGGCCCCTGTTGCACCAGAAATCATTCCTGGTCTACCACCAAGAATGGATGTGACCAAGCCAATAGTAAATGCTGCATAAAGACCAGTAAGTGGTGAAAGGCCAGCAATTAGAGCAAAAGCAATCGCTTCTGGTATGAGTGCAAGGGCCACGGTAAGACCTGAAAGTACCTCCGACTTTACATTAACTTTTTGTTTGAGATCAAATAAATTGAAATAATTTTTCATTAAATATTGGTTCTATATTTTATTGAAAGGACATATTTTGCCCTAGTTCGATGTCTTTTGGATTTTCAACTTGAATCACCAGATTCAGGAAAGGGGTGAATGGAAAATCAATACTAAATCTGCCATTTTCCAAATCGACTGCAAAACTAGGGTTTTTAAGGTAATTATGAAACTTGAGATTGGGGAAGGTCAGCAAGTCGCATATTTTAAAGAATAGATGTTCTAATAAAAACAATCCGATGTTGTGGAGGTTTATTGCTAAAAAACTACTTGAGGTATAAGGCCAAGAATTCCGCTTGTAAATAAAAGTTCAAAGAGAATCCAACAGGTTTTTTTAACTTACACGAATAAAAAATACTATTCATGGAAAATATACTCATTACTGGTGCTTCAACGGGGATTGGTTACAATCTCGCTAAAATATTTTTAAATCATGGATTCCGGGTATTCGGAAGTGTTCGCAAGGAAGCTGACGCACAAAAATTGAAAAATGAGTTTGGTGAAAATTTTCACGCATTAATTTTCGATGTCACCAATCATGAATCTGTCCGAAGTTCCATTACCGAACTTAAAAGTATTATCGGTCAGGAAGGACTTGCTGGATTGATCAATAATGCAGGAATAGCCATAAGTGGAACTATAATGCATACTTCAATTGAAGATTATCAGAGACAATTTGATGTCAATTATTTTGGTGTAATTGCTGTTACAAAAGCCTGTTTGCCTTTATTGGGTGCTCAGAAGGATTATACACTCAAGCCTGGGAAAATTATTAATATTTCATCCGTATCAGGAAAAATAGCCTATCCTTTTCTTAGCCCGTATTGTTCCTCGAAATTTGCCCTTGAAGCTTTTTCCGATTCATTGAGACGGGAAATGTTGATTTATGGAATCGATGTGATTACGATTGGTCCTGGACCAATAAAAACACCTATCTGGAAGAAATCTGAGGCATTACCATCAAAAATCCTGAATTCTGATTATGGTCTGGGCCTTCAAAGATTTCATCATCAGATTGTAAAAGGCGTAAAAAATGCCATGGATCCTGAAGAATTGGGAAATCGGATTTATTCTATTTTTGTAAAAAAGCATCCTAAAACCCGATATGCTTTTCTTAATAACAAATTTATTAATTATACCATACCACTTTATTTCCTTTCGCCAAGGATGGTTGATGGATTTGTAAAGAAATTATTCGCTCCAAAGAAGTAATTGAAGAGATTCAATTTCAGGGAAAATCTGTGGATTTGAAAATAATTTATGAAAGGAATAGCCTGCTTTTCTTCAATATCTTTCTTTTCTTTGCGAAAATTTTTGCATTCAGGTTAATAGCATCCTGAGTCCACTAAAAATATTTTAATCTGAGATCATGACAGAAGATCATAAAGGTAAACAGGAGGAAACTGGCAAAAAGCCATCTTTGAATTTTATTGAATCGATGATAGAGCGCGATTTAAAAAATCAGCTTCACGGAGATAAAGTATTAACTCGTTTTCCTCCTGAGCCAAATGGGTATTTGCATATTGGTCATGCCAAAGCGATAAGCCTCAATTTTGGTCTTGCACAAAAATATAATGGAAATTGCAATTTGCGATTTGATGATACCAATCCTGTAACTGAGGAAGATGAATATGTACAATCGATCAAGGAAGACATTAACTGGCTAGGTTTCAAATGGGCCAATGAGTTTTTTGCCTCTGATTATTTTGACCAATTGTATGCCTGGGCTGTTAAGTTGGTAGAAATGGGGAAAGCGTATGTTGACGACCAGTCGGCAGAGAAAATCAGCGAAACACGGGGTACACCAACTCGGCCCGGGATTGAAAGTCCACATCGTACCCGGTCAGTGGAAGAAAACTTACGCTTGCTTGAAGGAATGAAAAATGGTGAGTTTAACGATGGCGAAAAGGTGCTAAGGGCAAAAATAGATATGGCCTCCCCCAATATGCATTTGCGTGACCCTGCAATGTATCGGATAAAAAAAGCACCCCACCATCGAACAGGTAATAAGTGGTGTATTTATCCAATGTATGATTTTGCACATGGACAATCCGACTTTATCGAAGGGATTACTCATTCGCTTTGCACATTGGAATTTGAAGTCCACAGACCACTTTACGACTGGTTTTTAGACCAGATTCTGGAGGATAAAAACGCATATAGGCCTAGACAAACTGAATTTGCCCGTTTAAATATCAACTACACCATAATGAGTAAACGGAAACTACTCGAACTGGTAGAAGAAGAACATGTGACAGGATGGGATGATCCACGTATGCCGACAATTTCCGGAATGAGAAGACGGGGATATACGCCACTATCCATTCGAAACTTTGCTGAAAAAGTTGGGATTGCCAAACGAAACAACATCATCGATGTTGCTTTATTGGAGCATAGTGTTCGGGAAGACTTGAATAAAATTTCACAAAGGGTATTTGCCGTACTGGATCCACTGAAAGTGATATTGACTAATTATCCAGAAAATAAAGAAGAAGAAATGATGGCTGTAAACAATCCTGAAGATGAAAATGCAGGAAAGCGTCCGGTCATGTTTAGTCGTGAACTGTATATTGAGCAAGAGGATTTCATGGAAAATCCACCAAAAAAATTCTTCCGTCTGGCTCCTGGCGGGGTGGTCAGATTGAAATACGGATACATCATACAGTGCAATGAGGTGGTTAAAGATCAATCCGGAAACATCAAAGAACTGCATTGTGAATATTTCCCGGAATCACGAAGTGGATCAGACACAAGTGGCATCAAAGTGAAAGGAACGATTCACTGGCTTTCTGCAAAACATGCGGTTCCTGCAGAGTTAAGAATGTACGATAGGTTGTTTAGTGATGAAGATCCTTCCGGGCACAAAGACAAAGACTACAGAGAATTTTTGAATCCGGATTCGCTGATCATAAATGAAAAAGCTTTTGTAGAATCAAGCTTGCGAAATGCCAAACCGCTGGATCATTTTCAGTTTGAAAGGAAAGGTTATTTCAGTGCTGATCATGATACTAGCAGTGATAAGCCAGTCTTCAATTTAACCGTTACACTTAGAGATAGTTGGGCTAAAATATCAGGTTAACAAAACAGCTGGAGGCAGTCATCCCGCAAATGCTGCAGGATGGACTGTCAATATTGATAAATCGTATCTAATTAGGTTAACCTTATTTGTTTCGTTTCAGGTATGCTTGCACACTTGCTGATTCATGCAATCCATATTTCAATTTTTCATCTGCAATTGGTTGCTGAGCATGAATTTTAAAAGGAATTTCGCCAGCCCAGATATCCAATTCGTAATCCTCAAGATCATCAATAGGCCCTCCGGTTCTTACTTTTGCTGAAGCCTCATTTATGAAAATTTCCAATACTTTAGTCGCCTTCAACTCCTTGAAATTTGGGGCACGTACTTCCTCCCATCGGCCAGGGATTAAGTGGTCTGAAATTACTTTTAAGGCATTGTTTTTTTCATGGTTTTCGACCAATTTTGCTGTGCCAAAAAGCACCACAGATCGGTAATTCATGGAGTGGTGAAAAGCCGATCTAGCCAAAATTAAACCATCAACATGAGCAACGCTTAAGGAAATATCAATACCCTTTTCCAATGTGGTAATCAAGCGACTTACAGTAGCCCCATGGATATAAAGTTTATTCCCTGTTCTGCCATAAATTGTCGGTATCACAACAGGATGACCTTGGTGGATAAAAGCAAGATGACAAATCTGTCCAGCATCCAATATGGAAAAAATGGTTTCTTCATCGTAGTGAGCCCGCTTTGGCGCCCTTTTTACAGTTGATTTTTTGGTTTGAATCATGTTTAAATGTATTGATAATGGGTTGATGTAAAGATAGGAATTTTTATAATTCCACTAATTAAATGGGCATTTGATCGAAAACTAAAAATTTACTTGAGCATTTTAAAACCTAATACCAACAAATTCCTTTTTTTTGTAAAAAGAGAATAAACTATGAGAATTTTTTCAATCATATCCTTGTCATTGCTTATTACTATTGAATCTTTTGGCTGGGGGCAAAATGGACATCGGGTAATAGGGCAGATCGCCAGCAATCATTTATCGAAAAAAGCGCAAAAGCAAATTGAAATGATACTAAATGGGCAGTCTATTGCCATGGTAAGCAATTTCATGGATGAAATAAAATCGGAATCAAAATATGATTCGCTGGGTCCATGGCATTATTGCACTATCCCGGGTGGAACAACCTATTCAGGAGCACCTGCTGAAGGCGATATAATTGAAGCCATCAACACCTATATATCACTTTTAAAAAGTGGTACCTTATCAAAAGATGAAGAAGCGTTTTCATTGAAATGTCTGATCCATTTGGTTGGGGATATCCATCAGCCTTTGCATGTCGGGAATGGAGATGACAAAGGAGGAAATGATGTAAAAGTGACTTATTTTTGGGAGTCGTCAAATTTGCATCGTGTATGGGATAGCGGCATTATAGATGGCCAAAATCTTAGTTTTACGGAATATGTCAACTGGATTGACCACGCACCCAAAACGCAGTTTGAACAATGGAAAAATGATGATATCATGGTTTGGGTGAAGGAATCAATGGCTTTAAGGCCCCAGGTTTATGATATGCCTGAAGGCAATAAAATTAATTACCGGTACAATTACGATAATATCGCGACTGTCAATTTGAGACTGGAGCAGGCTGGGATACGACTGGCGGGAGTGCTGGAGCAAATTTACAATTAGACAAAATAGGTCTATGCTATTGATTATGAACTAACAACTAAACCATGGCTTACGATGAAAATTTAGCAGATCGCATTCGGATGAACTTGCATGAGAAAGGCGTTAATTTCCAGGAAAAAAAAATGATGGGAGGGCTAACGTTCATGGTACAAGACAAGATGTGTGTTGGTATTGTGAAAAATGATTTGATGGCCCGAATCGGTAAAGAAAATGATGAGATGGCTTTAAGAAAACCAGGTTGCCGGGTAATGGATTTTACAGGGAAACCCATGAAAGGATATGTCTTTGTCGATCCATCAGCAGTTGATATGGATTCTGAGCTGGATTATTGGATTTGTCTGTGTCTAGATTTCAATTCAACGCTCACTAAATAAAAAAGCCTTTGCATTCTCTAAATACAAAGGCTTTTTTTAATTAAGGAATTATTGGTTTTCTTTTTGGAATTTAATATCAACATCTACCAATTGAACATAGGTATCAGCTATTCCGGCTAGGATTGCATCAGCACCAGGAACTCCAGCCAAAAATCCAGCAAGTAATTCTTTGGTTATTGGAAAATTTCTTATTGTTCCTCCAATGACGTCAGTTGTCTCATTAATTGTAAAATCTTCAATAACAAGAGACAAAGGAGCAGGGACAGATAAACTTAATGTCAATTTAGTTGTATCACTATTTACAGCCCAGGTTCCTGCTTGAGTTTCTGTTGATTCAGTAAGACAAGTAAAGAATAATGTAAAATCACTTTTTAATTCAACGGCTCCATTAGTTGGGTCGACACAATTTGCATTGGCTAATAGCCCACCTGCCATTTCATCTGTTATATCCTTGGGTGCAGTAATCGGTATACCTATTCCTGGGATATTAAAGGTTGTTTGTAATATAGCTTCACTAAATGTATAAATACCCGGTAAAGGATAAAGATCTGGTTCTGGAGGGGTGTCACTGCTGTTGTCGCAACTTACCATAAACAGTAAACCAATAATGAGTGCACTTCCTGACAACACATGAAATGCCTCTTTTAAAAACTTGAATTTATTAATCATAATCTGCAATTTATAATGATATTATTAGCAAAGGTTCAACCATTTTTGATAAAATCAAATATGGAGGTTGTTTTTTTGACAGTTTAAAGTTAGAATTATGACAATATGAATTAATTTTGTTGATCGATTATTAATTTCAGTATGAAACAATTTTACCTTCGAAATCTATTTTTATTTGTTTTTACTACCTGTATAGTAATTGATGGTGCTGGGCAGGGCAATACAAAAATTGAAGGCCGAATTACAGAGGATGGCAGCAACATGCCATTGATAGGTGTAAACATTTCAATTAAAGATAGGATGGTCGGCACCATTTCCGATGCCAATGGAAAATTTACCATTTCTACCAAAACGGCACCGCCATTCATTCTGGTCTTTTCTATTGTTGGGTATGAAATCGTAGAACGGGAAGTAAAAAAAGCGAATGAAATTCTGGAAATAAAATTAAGTGAGAAAACATATTTTGGACAAGAAGTAGTCGTTTCTGCATCAAGAATAGAGGAAAACATCTTGTATTCTCCAGTAAGTATTGAAAAAATGGGCATCATTGAGATTCAGGAAAACTCCAGTGCTAATTTTTACGATGGTCTATACCAGCTCAAAGGAGTGGACATGAATGTAAATAGCCTGACCTTTCGATTCCCAAATACACGTGGGTTTACAGGAGATGCCAATTACCGATTGAATCAACTGGTGGATGGAATAGAAAATGTCTCACCAGGTTTGAGTTTTGCTGCTGGAAATATGTTTGGTCTCTCTGAACTGGATGTTGAAAGTGTAGAATTGCTTGTAGGAGCATCTTCTGCCCTTTATGGACCTGGAGGAATGAATGGCACATTGCTTATGACTAGTAAAAGTCCTTTTGATTATCAGGGATTAAGTTTTGTAGCACAAACCGGCATGATGAATGTAAATTCTGATTATCAGGATAATCCCACCCCATTGTATGATTTTAGTTTTAGATATGCCAAGGCATTTAATGATAAATGGGCCTTTAAACTAACAGGAGCGTACCTAAAGGCTACAGACTGGCATGCTGCAGACTACAGAGATCGTAATGATTTGAATGATCCTGGGTTAAACCGCGACACCAATCCTGGATATGACGGAGTCAATGTCTATGGCGATGATATTATCGTCCCAGTCAATTTGAAGGATGTAGCACCATCGGTTGCGGAAGGAGTGACAGAAAGCCAGGGGCTTACACCAGGAACACCGGAATATGAAGCATTGTATAATAAAGTAATTGATGCTTTCCCAGATCAGATCATTTCCAGAACAGGATGGGAAGAAAAAGAATTTACCGATTATAATACAACAAACCTCAAACTTAGTGGGGCACTGCATTATCGATTCAATGAAAAGTTGGAAGCTATTGCCCAGGGAAACTACAGCCAGGGATCCAGTCTTTATACATCGACCAATCGATTTGCTATCCGGGATTTTGAAATTGGCTTTGGAAAGTTGGAATTGAAAAGCCAGGATTTTTTCATTCGAACCTGGGCAGTTTTGGAAAATTCTGGTGATTCCTATGATTTGGGCGGAGCAGCGCTAAGACTTAATGAATCCTGGAAGTCCAGTGAGGTTTGGTATGAAGATTACATTGGCGCCTTTGCTCAGGGTGTTTTGCTAGGATCTAACGAAGAAGATGCCAATAAATTTGCCAGGATGGTGGCAGACAATCGGGATAGTTATGACAACGTATTTTCTCCAGGTAAGCCTGCCCTCCCGATACCTGGAACTGAAGGGTTTAATGCCCCTTTTAATGAAATAATAAGCAATCCAGTATCTGCCGGTGGTGCTAAAGTAATCGATAAGAGTAAGCTATGGCATATAGAAGGAATGTATAACTTTTCAAATAAGCTTAAAGTGGTTGACCTGGTGGTAGGTGCCAGTCATCGCATTTACTGGATCAATAGTGAGGGGACAGTTTTTGCAGATAAATCTGGAAGTCCAATTTCATACTCTATTTTTGGGGCGTATGGGCAACTTTCAAAAGCGTTGTTCAATGAACGGTTTAAAACCTCCATTTCGGCCAGATACGATAAACATCAGAAATTTGAAGGAGAGTTTACACCTCGCGTTTCCATTGTTTATTCTTTAGATCCTCAAAAAGAACATAATATCCGGGCATCATATCAGACAGCTTTCAGATTTCCATCGACTTCCGATCAGTGGGTCGATTTAGACATAGGATATTATCGAACGATTGGTGGCCTTCCAGAAATGCACAACAAATATAATTTTAACACCATTCCTGTTTATCCACTCTCCGGATCCAATCCAATTACGGATAAGCCTATTGTTGATGATGGACCGTTTATCATTCCAACATTCAGACCCGAAAAAGTAACAGCCATGGAATTGGGATATAAAGGTTTGAATTTCAATAAAATGCTTTTTGTCGATGCTTATGTATATAAAAATGAATACGATAGCTTTTTAGCCAGCCAGTTATTGGCCCAAAACCCATTTACTCCTGACGAATTAAGGTACCAAACTACTATTAGTACAGATGAAAAAGTTTCTTCATTTGGATGGGCAATCGGTGCTGATCTCAATCTGATGCGAGGTTATTACCTGAAGGGTAATCTGGCCTATAATAAATTAGAAGATGGTGCAGATCAGAATGGAAGGCAGACGCGTTACAATACGCCGGATTATCGATACAATATTGGTTTTGGAAATCGCCATATTTTAAAAAATCTTGGATTTCATGTCAATTACAGGTGGCAGAATGAATTTCTTTGGGAATCTAGTTTTGGCGTAGCGCAAATGCCTGCATTTGGAACCCTGGACGCCAATATCGCAGTAAAGATTCTAGATATTAAATCTATAGTAAAGATTGGCGGTTCCAATATTCTGAATAATTACTATACTTCCAGTTTTGGAAGCGCACAAATAGGGGGTGTTTATTATATCAGTATCACGTTTGATCAGTTTTTAAATTAAATGAAAATGACTTTTAAATTTTTACTGTCTGTAATGCTGAGCCTTTTCATCGGCATAGTTGTCCACGCTCAGAAAGCTCAAACATCAGTTGGTGTTTTTGGTAAAAACTTTGATGAAAAAGGGGCAATATCCATCAAAGAACTTTCGGAAGAAATCAGTGAATCTGAATCGCTAACGATAAAAGTAAAAGGAACTATAACCGAAGTTTGCCAGGTAAAAGGCTGCTGGATGACAATGGATCTTGGGAACGGCGAGATGATGAGGATAAAATTTAAAGATTATGGCTTTTTTGTACCAAAAGATGCAGCTGGCAAAACAGCTATTATTGAAGGAGTTGCACAAAAGGAAACTATAGATATTGATGAATTGAAACATTTGGCAGAAGATGCAGGAAAATCAGAAGAAGAGATCAATGCCATACAACAGGCAAAAGTTGAACTGACTTTCTTGGCCGACGGCGTGATTATCAAATAATAATCTCTTTAAAAGGCGTCAATTACTTTCGAAAAGCTTCACTTTTATTTTCAAAAGTCAAGTCACGATTACCTATTCGAAATACCCTTGGTATTATAATAATATCTTAAACTACAATTTATTTCGATGCGCATAGCTCAACTTTATTTTAAACTTTTAGGAATTTAGCAACGATTAGTTTTTTGGAGTTGGCGTTTTGAATAACTTGTCAGCGTTTTAAAGGAGTGGGTATATATAGAAAATTATATAAGCGTTTTGTAGGCATGATAAGATTAATATTACTTTGTTTTTTAGCTGGTTTTATATTGATATCCTGCGAAGATAAAGTGAAAAAATTCGATGGATTTACACAGAAAGAAATGGAATTTCTGCTTGCCGGCGATGAATCAAAAGTATGGGAAAGGTTAGCAGTTGATAAAGACGGGAATGAGTTGGTATTGGATGATTGCGAAATTGAAAACTATCTGATTTTTGTTAAAGGAACTATTGGCTCTCCGAAACCATTGTTTTATGCCTACAATCCATCCATTTGCGATAGTCTGGATTTTTGCAATCGACATCCTGATTTTTGTTTGTCAAATTTGATTTTATGTGCTGAAAATACCGATTTGTGTCAAACATTAACAGATGGAATACTATACATAGGTAGTTGGTATGCAAAAGCTCCATTTATCAAAAATGAACGAAGCGACTCCTTGGTTTTTACAATTAATAATAAGCAGGAGTTTATATATGTCAGCGATATCAATGCCCAGTATGCCACCTTCAACTATAAAAACCAGGTAGGATCGGATGGCTCTTCTGTTATCGAGTATTACCAGTATTCAACACCAAACGGACAATGAAAGAGGCAACCCAAATACTTAAAAGTCTGAAAGCAGGGCAATATGCAACGTGTTATTTTTTGCATGGAGATGAGCCTTATTATATTGATCTTATAGCTGACATAATCGAGAAAAATGCACTTGATGAGGCCGCAAAAGGATTTAATCAGATCATTCTTTATGGAAAGGATGTAAGGATGAGTGATGTCCTCGGCAACGCAAAAAGATACCCAATGATGTCTGACCGTCAGGTGGTCATCGTAAAGGAAGCACAAAATATTCTTGATTTGGGCAAAGAAGCTGGTGATACACAACTGATACACTACCTGGGCAATCCGTTACCTTCAACCATTCTGGTGTTTTGTCATAAACATAAAAAACTGGACAAAAGAAAAGTATTGTACAAAACGCTGGAAAAGCATGCCCTTGTGCTTACTTCAAACAAGCTGTACGACAACCAGGTGCCCGATTGGATCAGGGATTATTTTGCTCAAAAGGAATACAAAATTACAGATAAGGGAGTTTTCATGCTTTCGGAATATATTGGAAATAATCTTGAGCGTCTAGCCAACGAGATTGATAAAATGCTGATTAATTTCAAAGAAAAGGTTCTAATTGATGATCATATCATACAAAAATATGTGGGCATCAGTAAGGAATACAACGCTTTTGAATTGCAAAAAGCAGTGGTTTTACGGGAAATCTCAAAAGCCAATAAGATCATTACTTATTTTGAAGCCAATCCTAAAAATAATCCAGTAATTCCCATCATTTCAATATTATATAATTTTTTTTCCAAATTGCTGATTGTCCATTCGACCAGTGACAAATCGGATAACAATATTGCTGCCGTGTTGAGAGTCAACCGTTTTTTTGTAAAAGATTATCTGGTCGCAGCACGAAACTATCCAGCACAAAAGGTAGTCAGCATCATACATGACCTAAGTCATGCTGACCTGCAAAGCAAGGGGGTGAATGCCAACCTTCCTGATGGTCAAATTCTCAAAGAATTGGTTTTTAAAATTATGCATTAAATATTAGTCAGGATTGTTTTGATTCTACTGCCAAATATCGCACCTGGGGATCAATTTCATTAGATAAAATGGTAAATACGAAAACATTTTTTATTTTTTATCAAAAAGCCATGTAACTATTCACAATACATTTATTTTTGTGAAAAGACAATTTTGAAGATAAAATTGAGTTTTTCTTCCAGATGACAATACTATATGCGAATACTTTTTCTTAGTCTGATCCTTTTTCTTATTTCATTCCAATTTGTCCAAGGACAATCGTCGCTTGAATTCACATCACAGGATGCATTCTATCGTGAAGGCATGGAAATGTTGAGTCAGGGGAAATTACTTTCAGCCAGTAAGTCCTTTGAAAATTATCTCTCGGTAGGCAAAGATGATATTAAACGAGCTGATGCTCAATATTTCATAGCCTATTGCGCATTGCAGTTAAGAAACCAAAATGGAGAAGCGCTCATAGAAGAGTTCATTAAGGATTATCCTAATCACACCAAGGCCTCGCTTGCCTACTACGAGTTAGGTAGTCTGAAATACAATGAGAAAAATTACCAAAAGGCAGTAAAATATTTTGAAAAGCTGTATATGGGCAAACTGAGTAAAGATCTGCAGTATGATGCCAAATTCAAGCTTGGGTATTCCTATTTTGCTCAGAAAGAATTTGAGAAAGCATATGAAATGTTTAATGAGTTGAAGCAAGTTGAGAATAAATACCAGTATCCTGCCAGTTACTATTCGGGCTACCTCAATTTTGAAAAGGGTGAATATGACCGCGCCTTTTATGATTTTACCAGGGCGGAGAAAAGTGAAGCCTATGCTCCTGTAATTCCTTCCATGCTGGTAAAAGTGTATTACAAACAAAAAAGATACAATGAATTGATCCCTTATGCTTTGGCATCCTTGAACAACAAAAATGTAAAGGATAGGTCAGAAATAAACCTGTATTTGGGTGAGGCATATTTTCAAAAGAATGATTTCACTAATGCTTCAAAATACTACAATGCTTATTTATCCGGGAAAACCGGGAATGCTGATCCGGATTTACTATTCAGGATTGCATATGTACAAATGGTTTCGGGTGAGCAGGAAGCTGCCATTGAAAGCTTTAAAAAAGTGGCATTGAAAGATGACTCACTGGGGTATATATCATCTTATTATCTGGGTAAACTTTATACTGAAAGTGGAAATAAAAACTATGCCGTCTCTGCTTTCAAAATATCAAAAGACCATGCCTATGATAAAGAACTTGAGGAGGAATCACTTTTTCAATACGCCAAATTGAACCTGGATCTTGAAAATTTTGATGAAGCAATCAAATCCATAAATGAATATAAAAGCAAATATCCCGGAACCGCTCGGGTAGAAAATATCGATGAGATATTGACTGAGGCCTATCTGAATTCCAAAAATTATGATAAAGCCCTAGATCATATCGAAACAATGAAAAATCCAAGTACGCGGATTAAAAAGGCCTATCAACAAATCGCATTTTTTAAAGGAACGGAATTATTTAATGATAGTAAGTATTTTGACGCAGTTCAGATGTTTGATAAGTCGCTGCAGCAGCCACTTGTACCTGGCTTTATCATCAAAGCAAACTATTGGAAAGGGGAAGCTTTTTCTATTGGGTTGAAGTATGAGGAAGCAGTTGACGCATATGCCGGTGTATTTCGATCTGATACCAAGAGAACATCTCCTGAATATTTGGATACCCGATATGGGATTGGTTATGCCTATTACAACCTCAAAGAATATGCAAAGGCGTTGGATCATTTTAAATATTATATAGAGAATTTACCCGAAACAAATAAGGATGTAAAATACAGGGATGCGCTTGTCCGTCTTGGAGATTGCTATTATGTGACTAAACAATACAACAGGTCATTAGATATTTTTGATCAGGTCATCAAATACAACAAGCAGCAAGCAGATTATAGTTATCTCAGGAAAGGAGTAGTTTATGGCATAATGGGAAATATCGAAGCATCAAACCGTAGTTTTGATATCCTTTTCAGTGAATATCCGACTTCAAGGCATATTGCCAATGGTTTGTATCAAAAAGGAAGGTTTAATTTCGAAAATGGCTCTTATAATTTTGCCATTGAGATTTTTAACAAATTGATTAAGGATTATCCGGAAAGCACCTATATACCTTATGCGCTGCAAAGTCATGCTATTGCCTCTACAAATATGGGTAACTTTGGAGGTGCAGAAAAGGATTATAAATCCATCCTTGAAAAATATCCAACACATGAAGTCGCCAATGATGCGTTACTAGGCCTTCAGGAAGTGTTGCAAAAAACGGGTAAGACCAGTGAATTTGATGGTTACCTCACTTCTTTTCGAGAAGCTAATCCAAAGAGCAACCAGTTGGAAAGTATTGAATTTGAAGCGGCTAAATCTCAATATTTCAACCAACAATATGATCAGGCTATTCGAAGTCTCGAACGGTATATATTGAGCTATCCAAATAGCGCTCAAATGGTCGAATGCCGATACCTTATAGCAGATTCCTATTCGAGGATTGATGATCCGACAAAATCCCTGGAGAATTTTTATTTGATTTCAAACGAAATAAGTTTTAACCGGTATAACAGAGTAATCCAACGTATTGCTGAATTGGAGTATTCATTAAATAATTTCGAAAAAGCCATAACCTATTTTGCTCAATTAGAAAAAATTGCCTCGACAAAAAAGGACGAATTTTCAGCGTGGAGCGGTTTGATGAAATCATATTACAATATAAGGGATTACGGAAAAACAATAGAAAATGGAAAGCTAATTTTAGAAAAAGGGCAGGTTGCCCTGAATGCGAAAAATGAAGCATTGTTGCTGATCGCAAAGGCTTATCTTGCACAAGGTGATAAAAAACA
The DNA here is from genome assembly GCA_024643455.1 of Cytophagales bacterium. GTDB lineage: Bacteria > Bacteroidota > Bacteroidia > Cytophagales > Cyclobacteriaceae > JAAUQL01. The sequence goes on along the minus strand of JAHEMV010000013.1, from coordinate 6,087 downwards.
GGGCAGGGATTACCTGGATCAGACTGTTGAAAGCGCGAAGGATGAAAATGGGGCAGAGGCATTGTATCTGATAGCTGAAATCCTATACAACAACGAATTATATCAGGAATCTATCGATAAATTATTTCAGCTAAACAGTAATTTTTCCATATATGATTATTGGTTAGGGAAATCTTTCCTTTTGATTGCTGACAACTATTTGGCTATAGGGGAGGACTTTCAGGCAAAAGCAACGCTTCAATCCGTCATGGACAATTCACCTAATAAAGAAATAGTAGATCAGGCGCAATTGAAATTGATGACCCTGGTGAAAAAGGCAAAAGAAATGGAAGCTACAGAATTAGATACATTAGAAGTAGATGATATTCAAAATAGATAATCGCATGAGTGTCGTAATAAAATCAGCACTTGTTTTTGTTCTTTTAGGCGTTGGATTGATGCCAGTATTTGGACAGGAAAAAGACTTTTTGCCTGTTGAAGGAGAAGTGGTCGAGGGCGAATTTCTCATAAACAAGGAATTGGAGATAACCTTACCTTCAGCACAACGCATTTTTCAGAAAGTTCCTCCAGATGAAATTGATTCGAAGGAAACAGATCCATTACAATATACATTTAAAAACTATACCCCTCCATTAACGGATATTCGGACAAGGTTACGAGTCCTCAAATTAAAGGATGAAAATGCGATCAAAACTGCACCTGGAAGTTATCTAAAGCTTGGCTTTGGAAATTACTACTCACCCTATGTCGAAGCTGCCCTGAACAGTGGTCCAAGTAAAACCGGTAATTATGGAATTAAGCTGCATCATCTTTCATCTAAAAACGGACCTGTAGATAAGGAAAATTCAGGTGATAGTCATAATAGTATTAATCTCTTTGGCACCTACATTGGAAGCAGTGCCTCTATTGGAGGAGACCTTGAATACAATTTGGATAAATATCATTTTTATGGGTATGATCCAGGTGCAGTAATAAGTAAAGATTCTATAAAGCAAACTTTTAATAATATTAGCCTTGGTTTTGATATCAAAGGTAGCCAGCCGGAATCTGCCATTCAGTATGCTATTAAAGGCAAAGTATATAATATTTCTGATACGTATGATGCCAGTGAATTTGCTTTTAAAACTGGGTTGGATGGAAATTATACGATTTCTGATAATATGGATGCACGATTGAATGTTGATCTATTATTTGCTTCTTACAAAAATCCAGAAAAAATAAACCGCACCCTTGTACGCGTTACCCCAGCCTTTGTATTTGAAAATAATGGCCTTACGCTGGATGTCGGGATGAATATTGTCAACCATAACGATACATTAAACAACAAGAATAAAACTCAAATTTTTCCAAAAGTGCGTTTAGCGTATGAAATCAGCGACAACATTAGTGCTTACGGGGTTTTGGAGGGAGATGTGGAAGAAGTTACGTATAAGCAAATAATCAACGAAAATCCATATGTAGCAGAAAATATTCCGATAGCAAATACCATTAAGAACTTGGATATTAAAGTTGGTTTGAAAGGAAGTTTAATTCAGTATTTAGCATATGATGTCGGGGTTCGATCGGCATTATATAAAAATATGTACTTCTATTTAAATGATTCTGCCGCAGCCAATCGATTCAATGTGGTATATGATGAAGGGAATACCTCCTTGTTTCAAGGTTATGCTTCCTTGTCTTACTTTAAAAACAACATTATGGGCTCTACTCTTTCCGCAAAGTTTAATGCCTACAATACAGGCGACATCAGCAAGGCGTGGCATCGTCCAAAAATTGAGTTAGACTATTCAATCTGGTATAATTTTTACAGTAAAGTGAAATTCACGGCAGATCTGTTTGTATTATCAGGAATTCAGGCAATCGATTTCGACGCGACAGAACCAGTCACTACCACGTTGGAACCTGCCATAGACCTTAATTTGAAAGTGGATTATATCTTGTCGGAAAAATACAGCGCTTTTGTGAGCGTCAACAATTTGTTCAATAACAACTACCAGCTGTATTATCGTTATCCAACAAGAGGATTACTCGCCATGATTGGTTTCTCGATAAGTTTTTAGGGCCGATATTGAAAATTTATGAATGGAAGGATTGTTTTAATGGAAAGATGGTTAAACAATTAAGTAATTGCTTTGAACCTGCAATATTTTTATTTTACATTTACTAAATTAATAATGTTTAACACCACATACCAAAACTTTTACTAAATGGAAGGTAAAGAGCTTTACAACAACGAGGACGAGGATTTCAATTCAAAGTCAAAAAAAGAAGAAGAGGATGCTGATGATTTTGGCTTACCTGAAATCGAAGATACTGAAGAAAAATCTGAAAACTTAGGTGATCCTTACGCTGAAAGTTGGGAAGAAAAAAAGGAAGAAGAATCGTTTTCAAATGAGACCTATGATAGTTCGGCTTCCACTTCGTCAGAACCTGATTATACGTATAATGATGAATTGGAAGATACAGAGGCTCATGAAGAAGAATATAAGTCTTCTTATTATGAAGAAGAGTATGGTCAGAAAAAATCTCCAATTGGATGGATAATATTAGGTGTAGTTGGTGTGCTTGCCGTTATTATAGGAGTATTTTGGTGGTTAAACAAAGAACCAGAACCAGTGGTAGTTGTTACGCCACCAGTAATTGAACAACCTGTAGTAGAACCAGAGCCAGTCGTAGAAGAGCCAACACCCAAACCAGAGCCAGTAAAACAAGCCGGTGTTTTTGAAATAAATCAACCAACAGGGCGTTATCATGTCATCGTTGCCAGCTCAATAGATGTAGATTTGGTTCGTGATTATGGTAAAAAATTAGCAAAACAAGGGATGACTTGTAATATTTTGGCACCAAGAGGGAATAAGAAATTTCACCGTCTATCAGTAGCCGATTATGTGTCGCTAAATGATGCTTCTTTAAAATCTGAGCAACTAAAAAGTACCCTCGGAGGAGATGTTTGGGTAATACGTTATTAATATATGGAGATACTACAGATTACAACTTCCTCATCAGCTGATACACTTTCAGTAGCAACTGGTCAGGATTCAATGGCTTTAATAAGCTTGATATTACAAGGGGGTTATATGATGATCCCCATTTTTTTGTTGTCCATTGTGGCTATTTATGTTTATGTTGAACGAATAAGAATCATTGGGAGGGCAGCAAAAATGCCTGTTGGTTTTATGGAAAACATAAAAAGATTAGTAGCAGGTGGAGATCTAAGTGGAGCTAAAGTTTTATGCCAGCAAAGCGATACGCCCATTGGCAGAATGATTGGTAAAGGTTTGAGCAGGATAGGGAGCCCCTTAAAAAATATTGAAGTTTCAATAGAAAATGTAGGAAGGATCGAGATCTATAATTTGGAAAAGAACCTTTCTTTATTGGCAACCATTTCTGGTGCCGCACCCATGTTGGGATTCCTCGGCACAGTAACAGGGATGATCCAGGCCTTCATTGCAATAGCACAGGAAGAAGGTGCGGTTAGTCCAAAGCTGCTATCAGCTGGTATTTATGAAGCTATGCTGACAACAGCAGCAGGTTTGTTTGTTGGAATTATCGCCTATCTTGGATACAATTATTTGGTAACCAGGTTACAGAAGGTAGTTCACAGTATGGAATACACTTCAATTGATTTTATCGACCTGTTGCAAGAACCACGATAAATCCATGGCTTTAAAATCAAAATTTAAAGTAGATACATCATTTAGTATGTCGTCAATGACAGATATTATTTTTCTGTTGTTGATATTTTTCATGCTTACATCTACTTTTATTACTCCATCGGGTTTACCGATAAATCTTCCTTCAAGTAAGAGTTCCACGATTGTGATGCAACGCGTTAGTGTGACGATTACCCCTGATAAACGATTTTATGTCAATGACCAGCGTGTGACCAGAGATTTAATAGAAATGGAACTTGCCAAAGCACTACAGGGCAAGGAAGGAGTGGTAGTTCTACACGTTGATAAAAGTGTGCCCGTTGAATATTTGGTGGATGTAGCCAGTATTGCAACAGCCTTGAAAGCAAAAGTTTCCATTGCCACCTTACCGACAAAATAAATGCCATTGAATAAAGAAGATAAGGACAGGCGAATTGGTTGGTTAGTTTCATTTACTATCCATGCACTAATGATTTTGTTCTTTATCTTTATTATGGCCTGGCAGGCACCAGATCCACCGCTGCCTGAGTATGGCATCGAACTCAATATTGGTATTGAACAGGATGGATCTGGATTTGAACAACCCACAAATACACCAACAATACCAGTTGTTGAAGAACAAGGTGAGCCGGAAAAACAAATCGAAGAGGAAACGGAACAGGTGATTGAAGAACCACAGGAAACCCAGCCAGTTGAAGAATCGGCTATTGATCAGTTGTTGGATAGTAAACAGGAAGATAGTCCTGTGGAAACTAAACCCGTAGAAGAGAAAAAACCAGTTGTGCCGGTTAAGGAAAAAGTAGTGGAAAAACCTAAACCGGTTTCAAAGCCCATTGAGGAAAAACCTAAAGAAGAGCCGAAACCAGTTGAGAAAAAAGTTGATTCCAATGCCTTATATCCTGGATCTGCAAGCCAGGGGAAAACTGAAAATCAGGCAGGAGATGCTGGTGATCCTGGCGGAACAGTAGATTCAAGAGCGCTTTATGGAAAAAGCGGTGGAGGTGGAGGTGGACCGAGTCTCGATCTGGCAGGATGGCGATGGGATAATGAACCTAGGCCAAATGACAACTCTAATGAAAATGGGCGGATCGTGTTTGAAATCAAAGTAGATGATAATGGCGATGTTATTGGCGTTAGGACATTGGAGAAAACCGTTAGCCCAACCGTAGAACAGCTTTATCGTCGTGAAGTAGAGAAACTGACTTTTAGCCCGATATCCGGAAATACACTTCCAGCACCAATTTCAGTAGGTAAAATTACTTTTATCATCAAATCAAAGTAATACTACATGGATTTTAAGGATACCTTGGAATACATGTATGCACTATTACCAATGTATCAGCGTGTGGGTAAGGTGGCTTTTAAAAAAGATCTGACCAATACCCTAAAGCTATGTCAGGCACTTGGAAATCCTCAGAATTCCTTTAAATCCATCCATATTGCAGGAACAAACGGAAAAGGGAGCAGTGCCCATACTATAGCCTCTATTTTGCAAACTGCTGGTTATAAAACGGGATTGTACACTTCTCCCCATCTCAAAAGTTTTACTGAGCGCATTCGGATAAATGGTAAAGAAGTCGATGAACAGTTTGTCTGTGATTTTATCGAATCGATAAGAGGACAGATTGAAGAAATTCAACCTTCCTTTTTTGAAGTCACCGTTGCTATGGCATTTGACTACTTTGCTAAACAAAAAGTAGATGTTGCTGTAATTGAGGTAGGTCTGGGGGGACGCTTTGATTCTACAAATGTTATCGTACCCATAGTATCCTTAATTACCAGTATCGGATACGATCATATGGACATGTTGGGCGATTCATTGCCGCAAATCGCATTTGAGAAGGCTGGAATAATTAAACATGCTGTGCCGGTAGTGATTAGTGAAAAACAGGAAGAAATCGAACAGGTATTTATTAAAAGGGCAAATGAGGAGCAGGCACCAATAAGTTTTGCGGATCAGGAAATTGTGATTTCGGCGACACATAATTTTATACGCAATAGAGAATTGTCAATAAGGTGGAAAGGCAAATCGATAACAATACAGAGTGACCTCGGAGGGGAATACCAATTCAAAAATATTCCGGGAATAGTAAAGGTGGTCGAAATATTAAGAGATAAGGGATTTCAACTGTCGGATGAGCAAATTGAAAAGGGAATTGCCAATGTTGTGAAAAACACAGGATTGCTTGGGAGATGGCAGAAAATAGGTGAAAACCCTTTGACTATTTGCGATACGGTTCACAATGAGCATGGAGTAAAGCAAGTAGTTAAACAACTGGAGAAATTAAACTTCGAGCGACTTTTTATAATTTGGGGGTCAGTAGAAGGTAAAAACCTTGATAATATACTCAATCAGTTGCCAAAAGATGCTTTTTATTATTTTTGTGAACCGGCAATTCCACGCGGACTAAAAGCTCATTTGCTTAAAGAAATG
>JAHEMV010000319.1 GCA_024643455.1 Cytophagales bacterium | reverse complement strand
AGAAGTTTCAAAATTTCTTCAGGTTAATGAAAGTGAAATATTAGGGAACTCATTCAATGAGATAAGTGAAAAAACAGGCATTTCTTTCAAAGGAAATTTCAATTTTAAAGAAATGTGGAGTATGTTATTGGAAGGAAAAAACTCAAGCCATGAGATTCATTTAGTAATTAAGGGCAATGAATATTGGATACAACAAAACTTTTTTCCAATACCTGGAATTAATGGTTTACCTGCAAAAATCATGATTATAGCCCAAGATATTAGTCAAATCAAACATCAGCAGGGAGAAATAGAAATGCTAAACTTCGATTTGAAAGACAATATTTGGAAGATCGAAAAACAAAATCATCTTCTCCTCACACAACGAAAAGAAATCGAATCGATAAATGAGGAATTGAAAAAAAGCAATGAGGAAATTCGTAATATCAATTTAAACCTGGAGACCAGGGTAAAAGAAAGAACCAATTATCTGGAATCACAAAACAAGCAGCTTTCTGAATATGCATATATCAATGCCCATCTACTTCGGGGACCATTATGCAGTATTTTGGGATTAGTTCACCTAATGGCAAATGAAAAGAATATGGATTCTGACCCACTACTTTTTCATATGAAAAAATCGTCTCAAGAATTAAGGCAAGTAGTCGATAAGATTTCCAAGGCTATTGAAAAAGGTGCCCATTTTGACAGAAGTTTGATATATAAAACCTAATTTCGGCTCGTTATTACCTATTTTTTTATGCAATACATTCTTAAAATTGATTGCCCCGACCAAAAAGGACTCGTACACAATATTTCAGGTATATTATTTTCATTTGGATTGAATATCATCGAAAATGAGGAATTTGTTGACCACGTAAACGACCACTTTTTTATGCGCTCCGAAGTTGTAGGAAAACTTAATAGAGCAGAAGTATTTAATAAATTATGTTCCATTTTGCCGGAAAACGCTCAGATTCAGCTTCATGAGAAAAAGAAAAAAAATATTATTGTTTTTGCAACTAAGGAATATCACTGCATAGGAGATCTACTGGTTCGGCATCATTTTGGGGAGCTCAAAGCCAACATCCAGGCAGTCATTAGTAACCATGATTATCTTAAAGATTTTTGTGAAAAATTTGACTTGCCATTTTATCATGTGTCTGCAGATGGCATGGATCGAAAGGAACATGAACAAAAAGTATTGGGTATAGTAAATCAGTACAATCCGGAATTTTTAGTGCTTGCAAAATACATGCGAATTCTTACGCCAGATTTTACCAACAATTTCAAAAATCGTATCATCAATATTCATCACTCGTTTTTACCCGCGTTTATAGGGGCAAAACCATATGCTCAGGCGTTTAGCCGAGGCGTAAAACTTATTGGTGCAACTGCTCATTTTGTAAATGACAATTTGGATGAAGGTCCGATTATAATTCAAGATGTAATCCATACAAATCACAAGAATGATGCGAGTATGATGGCACGATCTGGTCGAGATGTAGAAAAAATAGTCCTTTCCAATGCCTTAAAACTTATATTTGACGACAGGGTTTTTGTTTTTAATAACAAGACAATCATTTTTGAATGAGAGATTAATCTTCATTTGAAGGCTTGCCAATCGTTGCTAAGATTCCTCCATCAACATATAGAATATGTCCATTGACAAAATCGCTGGCATTTGAAGACAAAAAAATAGCAGAACCGACCAATTCTTCTGGATTTCCCCATCTTCCGGCTGGTGTTCTATTTATGATAAAATCATTGAAAGGATTATCCTTTTCTCTCAACGAAGCAGTGAGATCAGTGGCAAAATAACCTGGGCCAATACCATTTACTTGTATATTGTATTTCGCCCATTCCGTGGCCATATTTTTGGTCAGCATTTTTATTCCTCCTTTAGATGATGCATATGCACCCACCGAATTTCTTCCCAGTTCGCTCATCATGGAACAAATATTAATTATTTTTCCTTTTCTTCTGGAAATCATTTTTTTTCCTACAATTTTTGAAACGATAAAAGGGCCTAGCAAATTTGTATCAATATTCTCCTTAAACTTTTCAACCGAGATACTCTGGAGTTCACCTCTAATATTAATACCAGCATTATTTATTAAAATATCAATTGGCCCAATATCTTTTTCGATGGACTCCACCATTTCCTCTACCTGTTTTTCATTGGTGACGTCGCAGAGGGTTCCAAAAGTGCTAATCCCATCAGATCTGAATTCTTCTATAACCTGATTTAATTTTTCAATAGAAGATCGACCGTTAAGAATAACGGTTGAGTGTGCAAGTCCCAAACCTTTAGCTATTGCCTTACCCAGTCCAGCGGTGGAGCCTGTTATTAGTGCTATCTTTCCATGAAGACTAAATATATCCATGGATACTACTTGATTTTAGCACGTACAGCTTTCACCTCATCAGGTACAATTTCCGAGGCATTATTCCCAAAACTTTGCCTGACAAACGTAAGAACATCAGCAATTTGCTGATCCGATAAAAAGGAATGTGAGGCCATAACATTTTGATATATCTCTCCCTGTATTTCGACCGGCTCACTAAAACCTAACAAAACAACTCTTATCAACCGTTCCTTATCTCCCAATACCCATTCCGTTCCAATCAGTGGTGGATTCATACCAGGTGCACCTGTACCATTGCTCATATGACATGGCAAACAATACATATCATAGACTGTTTTTCCTGCAATCAGGGATTCATTTACGACCTCTTCTTCTTTTGGAGCTTGAAGAGTAGTAATCGATTCCGAAGCCTTTGTTGTTGTAATCCCATCAGGATAATATAAAATTCTCCAGACACGACCAACTTGAGAATCTACGATGTAAAGCGATCCATCTGGTCCTTCTGATAATCCACATGGTCTGTACACTGCATCGCCAGAATTTTCCAATGGTTTTGACCCTTTAAATCCGTCAGCAAAAATCTCCCAATCTCCTGATGGTTTCCCATCTTTCATTGGAACAAATACAACCGAATATCCGGCTTGCTCATGGCCCAATCTATTCCATGAACCATGAAAAGCTATAAAAGCTCCATTTTTGTAGCGAGCGGGGAAAAGATCTCCTTTATAAAAGAGCAAGTCATTTGGAGCCCAATGTCCAGGGAATGCCAATATTGGCTCCTTTATTCCAGAACAGCGTTCAGTTGAAATTCCATCTCCGCCATACTCTGGATTCAGTTTTTTCTTGTTATCAAAAATATCCCAATAACAATATGGCCATCCAAAATCATCACCCTCTTCCACTTCCAAAAATTCCTCGCCTGGTAAATCAAGGTTTTGCTCTTCAGTAAAAAACTCCGGCCAAAATCGGTGAAGATCATCTCTCCCATGTTGTAAGGCAAAAAGCTTATTTACCTGCTTGTTCCAATTGACTGAAACAGCATTACGGATTCCTGTGGCATACCTCATGGATATATCCTGCTTTTGATTCAACAGATTTTCATCAAATTTCCATATCCCTGCCCTGGTGTCTAGTTCAATGCAAGGATCAATTCCAGGTGATCCTGCAGTTCTCTTTTCCACCTGACATGCATTGGATTCTGAGCCAATATTTACATACATATTGCCTTTATCATCAAAAGCAAATGTCTTTTCCATATGTCCTCCCCCGTCAACCAGGTGTACAAGTGTATCAACTTGATCAGATGGCAATAGACTCCCACTTACCATTGGCGATCGATAAATTTCTGTTCTTGAAGAATAATAAAGAAATCCGTTATGAATTTCTATACCCGTACCTGTAACGTTAGAAAAACCGGTTTTTATATCAATTCTGCCATCTCCAGTGGTATCACGCAAAGCCACCATACCATTTCCATCATCAGTCAATTTGCTAAGGTGTACATAGAGATCTCCATTTTCATTCACTACAATATGTCGACCTTTCCCAAGTGAATCTGCTACAACGACCGCACCAAAATTTTCAGGTAGCGAAATACCGCCATTATCCTGGTCTGGGTTTATCTGTATTTTTTCTTTTTCATTTTCGACTGAACATGAAATAATGGAAAAGCATATTAATAATATAAAAGCTGCAAAAATTGATTGTTTCATTAATGTACGTTTAATTTTAATTCGAAAAATACTGCAATTCTGACCCTATTCAAATTTCTGCTTAAATTTTTTAGCAAAAGAAAGAAACAAATGTGAGTCATCTTCAGAAATGGTTGCCAATCTTTCGAGAATACGTTGATGGAGATTTGATCTTTTTTTTATATCTAAAAATTGAATAATCTCCACAGTTTCTCTTTTTAATTCATTGTAAAGGTTAGGGTTCCCGGCAGAAGTTTTTGAATTAGTATTGGTGTATTTCTTTAAGTCAGAAAATATGTAAGCAAATAACATTACGCTTTGAGCCAGATTAATGGATGGATATGGATTGGCAAGTTGAATTGAAGAGGCTATATCACAACAGGCAAGTTCTTCATTTTTTAAACCACTTTCTTCCCTGCCAAAAACAATTCCTACCTTAGAAATAATTCCTGATTTTTGATCAATTAGGTTTCGGGCTTCCTCTGGAGTGTAATAGTCGTATTTCGAACTTCTTTTTTTTGCAGTAGTCCCTATAATAAAATCCAAATCTAAAATTGCATCATCGAAACGGTCAAATACTTTTGCATTTTCAAGAATACTATTTGATCCATGAGCAAGCCATTTTGCTTTATCTGCTAAATGATTGGTCGGATTAACCAATCGCAAATCATTAAACCCCATCGTGTTAATAGCTCTTGCTGCTGAACCAATATTCTCTGGTACAGCAGGTTCCACTAAAATGAAGCTTATTACCACCTATTCAAAAACCTTTATACTTAAGAATTGAAAACATTATGATTTGACTTTACCTTCTTCCTCTTCCTTGAGTATCCTCCTTAATATTTTCCCGACGTTGGATTTAGGCAATTCTTTTCTGAACTCCACTTGCTTAGGTACTTTATACGGGGTCATATTTTCTTTGCAGTATGCGATGATTTCTTCTTCAGTAAGTGATTCATCTTTTTTCACTATAAAAACCTTTACTTTTTCAGTTGACTTGGGATCACTTAAACCAATAGCGCCGACCTCCAATACTTTTGGATGAGCAGAGATCACATTCTCAATTTCATTGGGGAAAACATTAAAACCTGAGACATTAATCATTTCTTTTTTTCGATCTACAATTTTCACGAATCCATCTTCATCAATAATGCCTATATCTCCTGTTTTAAAATAACCATTGAAAAATACATTTTCAGTTTCTTCAGGTTTTTCCCAGTAACCTTTCATTACCTGTGGCCCTTTTGCACATATTTCTCCTGCAGTTCCAGTGGGAACCTCTTTCCCCATCTCATCCATGATTCTGATCTCCGTATTTGGTGCCGGTAATCCAATCGTACCAATACGCTCTGTGCCATCAATCGGGTTGCAACACAATAAAGGCGACGTTTCAGTTAACCCATAGCCTTCAGCTAATGGCACATTTGTTAATTTTTTCCATTTAATAGCAACGGCATCCTGTACTGCCATACCACCTCCGACGGCTATTTTAAATTTAGAAAAATCAACATTTTTAAATTCCTCCTGGTTGAGCAAGCCATTGAAAAGTGTATTAACTCCAGTAAGAATTGTAAATGGAAATTTTTTAAGTGTCTTAATAAAAGCAGGCATATCCCTAGGATTGGTGATCAAAATATTCCTTGCTCCATATTTTAACATTGCAAGACAGTTAACGGTCAATGCAAAAATGTGGTACATCGGTAAAGCTGTAACAACCGTCTCTTCACCTTCAATTAACTTTGGTGACATCCAGACACTGATTTGTTCCATGTTGGCGATGATATTCCGATGGGTGAGCATCGCACCTTTTGAAACACCTGTTGTTCCCCCAGTATATTGTAAAAAAGCAGTATCCTCATTCGTTATTTCAGGTTTCACAAAATTCCCTTTAACCCCTTTTCTCATAGCTGCATTGAAATGAATTGCATTGTCAATTTTATAAGGAGGCACCATCTTTTTGACATGCTTGACAACCATATTTACCAGGGTCTTTTTAAAACCACCTAGCATGTCACCAATCTCAGTTATAACAACTGTTTCGATTTGCGTATCTTTTAGTATTTTCTCAAGATTTTGAGCGAAGTTCGCAAGAATAACGATTGCTTTTGCTCTCGTATCAGTAAACTGATGCTTCATTTCCCTTGCAGTATATAAGGGATTTGTATTTACCACTATTAATCCGGCTCGTATGGATCCAAAAACAGCTACTACCCATTGCAGTAGATTTGGCATCTGTATGGCTATTCGATCACCTTTTTTTAAGTTGGCGTGATTTTGAAGAAAATCAGCAAATTGCGCAGACAACTTATCTACTTCATTAAAGGTCAGGGTTTTACCCATATTTTCATAAGCT